>JALZJN010000065.1 GCA_030859735.1 Actinomycetota bacterium | reverse complement strand
TCCAGCCCCGGTCGGGAGTGGACCACTCCCCGATGAGCCGGTCGAGCTCTTCGCCAAGCCTGCCGGTTTCCTCCGATGTGAACACCTCGGGTATGTGCAGATAACCGTGCTGCTCGTAGAAGTTGATTTGTTCAGCCGTGAGCATGCTCACTCCATTCCTGTTGGTATCGCGACCTCTTCAACGCCGGCATCGCCGACACACCATCGATGATGCCAATCGCCCCGGACGCAAGGGACCGGTTCGATTCCTAACGGGAACCAAACCTTCGCACGGCGAATTGGCTGCGTGACAATTGCGATCCATGGGATGTCGGATTCTTGTTGGACTCGAAGTCAGCGGAACCCCTTCCCCATCGTCGCCGAGGATACGGTACCGTGGCCCTGAGCTTCTTCGCTTACGGCGGCTATCGGCTGAGGCGCTCGAGTGTCTCTCGACGCCACCGCTCAGTTCTGGCTACCTCGTTGAACGTATAGATGTGCAACCCGGACACCCAACTCTCAGGATCCGTCACACCAGTCGACAGTCGCCGCCGCCACAGACCATCGCTACTCCCCCATCGTTTATGTCGGCGCCTACCTCGGTCTCAGGTGGGGAGAGATCGCCGGCCTCAAGCGTGCCCACGTCGACTTTCTCCGGGCCAGAGTAGGCGTCGTCGGATCACTTGAGCGCGTCGGAAACGGCTTCCGCTATGTTGAGGAGACCAAAACCGTGAGCGGGAGGCGATCTGTTCCGGTCCCTCCCTTTCTGATCGAGAAGCTGGCTCGGCATCTCGAGGGTTCTCCTCAAAGCGAGTTCATCTTCACCGCACCTGAGGGCGGCCTTCTGCAGTACCACTCCTGGCGCAGCCGTTTCTGGAACCCGGCTGTCGATCGCGCCCGTCTCGGCCACGTCACACCCCATGAGCTCCGTCACACCGCGGCGGCCCTTTGGATGATCAGGGGGCAAACCCGATAACCGTGCAACGCCGAATGGGACACAAGGATGTCCGCACCACGCTTCAGCTCTACGGTCACCTGTTCCCCGAGCAGGACGATCTTCTGACGCGCCGCATGGAGGACCTCTACCGAGCTTCTTTCGCGGCCCCACCGCGGCCCGAGGACATCATTCAATACGTGCCAGTGGAGGGAACGGGCCTGTGACCTGGGAAGATGGCGGTGGGCGGTGCTGGGATCGAACCAGCGACCCCTGCGTTGTAAGCGCAGTGCTCTCCCTCTGAGCTAACCGCCCTTGCTGAGGACAGAGTACCTGGCCGGCGGACGTTTCTGGAGAGCGACAGTTGAGTGTTGCTGGCAAAACGGCATGATCTCAGGTCAGGCTCTATGTTTCTGCCACTAGCCGGTGCACGCCTGGATAAAAGGGTGCGCGTGGGGAAAACGCCGTGTCCGCTGCCCGGAGTGCTCGAGTCTGAACACCAAGCGCGACGGCAAGACGTCGACTGCTCCGGTCGCTTGGGACGCCCTCTGCAGCCGCTTTCAACGCTTCTAGTGCAACGCATGGGTTTCCGACCTGGACTTCGCTTCTGAGTCGCCATCTCAGGGCAACAACAACCAAAAACCGTTGTCCCCAGACCGTAGTGGCAGGAATCTCAGGGAATGCCGACGGGCTTCACCTCGATCCCCGACTCCTCAAAGCGCGCGCGGATGATCCGCGCAAACTCGAGGGCATGCGGACCGTCGCCATGGATGCAGATCGTGTCGGCGCGTACATCGACGTCGATGCCTTGAAGCGAGGCAACCCTCCCCTCCTTGACGAGTCGGACCGCCTGGTCGGCGGCGCGGTTGAGGTCCTCGATCATCGCTCCCGGATGCCGCCGTGACGTCAGGGTGCCGTCGCGTTGGTAGGTGCGGTCGGCAAACGCCTCGCTTGCTGTGCGCAAGCCGGCCTTCTCGCCCGCGGAGATCAGCTCGCTCCCGGACAGGCCGAACAAGATCAGCTCCGGAGCGACATCCTTTACGGCCTCAGCGATCGCCCCGCTCAGCTCGATGTCGACCGCCGCGGCATTGTAAAACCCGCCGTGTGGCTTCACGTGCTGCATCCTTGCCCCCGCGGCGGCAAGGAATCCATAGAGCGCCCCGACCTGGTAGACGACGAGGTCGTATGCCTCATCCGGAGTGACGTCGACGAAGCGCCTGCCGAAGCCCTCGAGGTCCCGGTAGCCAGGGTGAGCACCGATGGCTACGCCCTTTTCGACCGCCGCATGCACCGTGTGCTTCATCACGGATGGATCGCCGGCGTGAAACCCACAGGCGACGTTCGCGGACGTGACGAATTCCAGGATCTCATCGTCGTTGCCGAGCGAGTAGGCGCC
>JALZJN010000056.1 GCA_030859735.1 Actinomycetota bacterium | reverse complement strand
TCGCAGCGCGGTTGGAAGGGACAGCCGGTCATAACACGATCGAGTCTGGGCGGCGCGCCCGGAATAGAAATGATCTTCTCTTTTCCGTGAAGATCGGGAGTAGCGGAGAACAGCAGCCTCGTGTAGGGATGTCGGGCATCGTGATAAAGGTCGGCGGTCGCGCCTTCTTCCGCGATGCGCCCTGCGTACATCACGGCCGCCCGCCCACAGGTTTGTGCGACCACGGGAAGATCGTGAGTCACAAACACGAGCGCCAGGCCAAGCTCGTCGGTAAGGCCCACCAAGAGCTCAAGGATCTGCGCCTGCACCATTACATCGAGCGCCGTAGTCGGCTCGTCGGCAAGCAGCACCTTGGGCCCGCAGGCGAGCGCCATGGCAATGGCGGCGCGCTGGCGCATCCCGCCCGAAAACTCGTGAGGATAGCGATCAGCCCGGCTCCCGGGAATACCCACGAGCTCCAAGAGATCGCCCACTCGCTCCTTCGCTTGGCGCCCGCGGGCGGTCCCGTGCAGCTCCATGGGCTCTGCGATCTGGTCCCCGACCCGCTTCACCGGGTTGAATGCGTTCATAGCCCCCTGGAAGACCATCGCGATATCCTTCCAACGGTGAGGAGCAACGGTGCTCTCACCGTCCTTCAAGATATCTTCGCCGTTGAGAAGCACTCTGCCCGCGACGCTGGCGTTAGCAGTTAGCAAACCCATCAGTGCAAGGATCGTGGTCGTCTTCCCGCATCCAGACTCACCGACAAGCCCCATCCGCTCTCCGCGTGCAAGGTCAAAGCCGACTCCCTGAACGGCGTGCAGTTCGCCGTCGTCCAAGTCGAACCAGACGTGGAGATCCTCGACTTGGAGGACCGGGTAGGGCATCGCTAGGCTCCTCCGGGCTCCCGAGGAAGGGAACGAAGGCGAAACCTGTGTACCGAAAGATGGCCCACCCTGAGGCGCGGGTTCATGGCGTCTTCCATCGATTGTCCGACCATTGTGCAGGCAAGGATGACGAGTGTGACGCAGATGCCGGGCGGGACGATCGCCCACCAGGCGTCGCTGAAGATCGCCCCCCCACTCAGAGAGTTCTGGATGAGCTTTCCCCACGAAACCTGAGAGGGGTCACCGAGCCCCAGGAAGGCGATATAGGTCTCCGCGAAGATAGCCGTGGCAACTGTGAGGACGGTGTTCGCAACCAACAACGGGGTCACCTGCGGAAGGACATGCTTCATGATCAGCCGAGCGTTGCCGGCTCCCAATGAGCGCGCCCGTTTGACGTAGACCTGCTCGCGCACGGTCTTGACCTGCGAGCGGATCAGGCGTGCGGTGCTCGTCCAGTAGATGATCGCGATGATCACAACGATATTGAACAAGCTCTGCCCCCAGATTGCCGCGACGACGATCATCAGTGGGACGTCGGGTATGACCAGGAAGTAGTCGGTAATGCGCATCAAGACGGTGTCGGTCTTGCCGCCCACATAGCCGGACAAGATGCCCACCGTTCCGCCGATCAGCATAGCCATCAAGGACGCCGCAAACCCCACCAGCAAGGATACCCTCGCCCCCCAGATGAGAAGCGTCAGCATGTCGATTCCCCCGTCGTCGAGACCAAGCCAGTGCGCCGCAGAAGGCCGTTCGTAGACGTCGCCGACCTTGGTCGTCGGGCTGTAGGGCGAGAGCAGGGGGGCGGCCAGAGCGATGACGACGAAGAGCGCAAGGACGACGGCACCTACCAGTGCTTGACGATCGCCGGTCAAGAATTTCCGTGCGGCCCCGCGTCGAGTTTGGCTCGAGGCGAGCGGAGCCCGCAACGCGCCACCTGTGGGGGGAGTCGCCTCCATCGTCAGGCCGTCACCCGTGGGTCGAGCTTGAAGTACAAGAGATCCGCCACAAAGTTGAAGAATATGACCGTCATTGTCAGCAAGAGAAACGCCCCCTGCAACACGGGATAGTCTCGGCGGTCGATCGCATCGATAGTGGCCAGCCCGATTCCTGGGTAGGAGAAGACCTCTTCGATCACGATCGCTCCTGCCAGGATGTACCCAAACGACAACGCGATCAGCGTGACCAGCGGAAGCATGGCGTTTCTGAGGCCGTGACGGTACACGATCCTGAGGTTCTTCAGACCTTTGGCGCGCGCCGTTAGAACGTAATCCTCACCCAGTGTCTCCAACATCGAGGAGCGCACGATCAACGCATATTCACCGTAGAGCCCGATCCCCAGAGTGAGGGCCGGAAGGATGAGATGGCGAATCCGGTCGCTGATCACCGTCCACGTAGACGGCTCTCCGAGAATCCCCAACGTGGGATCACGAATCCCGGCCACGGGAAACCCGAATTTGAGCGCGACGTAGAAGACGATCATCAAACCGATCCACTGCGTCGGCATCGCGTAGAAGGAGAGCGCCGTCCAGGTGTTGATGCGATCAACTCTCGTTCCCCGGCGCCACGCGGACACTACGCCCGCTGCGACTCCGATGACAATCGACACGATCGTGGCGACGGCAAGCATCGGCAAGGTGTTGAGGATCGGTCCCTTGAGGTTCTGCCACACGGGGCGGCGGTCCGCCAGGGAGGTGCCGAGATCTCCCTGCGCGAGGTTACCGAGGTAGATTGCGTACTGCCGCCACATCGGTTCGTTCAGACCCAGCTCTTCTTGAAGAGAAGCTTTGAACTGCTTGGTGCAGTGGAGACAACGCAGCGCGGTGATCGCGTCGCCCGGCACTGCCCGGAACAGGACGAAGTTCAGTGTGATTGCGACGAACACAGTCAGCAGCGCCGCGGCCGTCCGCTTGATGAGGTAGTCGGACCCCCTCATGGGCGGTCGATCAGCAGATGTCCGGGTTCATTGGGTTTTGTGCGGGCTCGTGTAGTAGCACTTGCAGTACGCGCCCAGATCGGGATAGATGCCGCTCCACTCGTCCCTGTAGGCCATAATGATCTGCTCTTGGACCGTGTGGATGTAAGGCCGCTCACGGCCGAGCTTTGCCTGCATCTCCCACACCAGGTCGCGGCGCTCTTGCGGGTCTACGAGGGTTGCCTGCTTCTCATACATGCGGTCGTAGGAAGGGTCGTTGTAACCGGTGTCGTTCCAGCTGTACCACTGGCCCTTGGTCATGACCGACAGCATGAAGTCGGGGTCGATATACCCGATCCAGTTCCAGGTGGCGATATCGAACTTCGTGTACTCGCCGGCCGTCTCGAGCGCGTACGCCTGACCCGTGTCGCCGCCGGGCTTGTTCTTCAACTCGACGCCGACCTGGGACCAGTTGTCCTTGATGATCTCGAAATTGCGATCCCCGTTGTAGTTGAGGCTGTTGGGAACAATCACCTCATAAGACATCGGGTGAGCCGGTTGCGCGAATTCACCAGAGGTGGCCGGAGCCCAGCGCACGCCGTCCCTCATCTCGTAGCCCAGCGAGTCGAGGATCTCATTGGCTTTTTCGGGATCGTAGGGAAGCGGCTTGACCTCGGGGTTGACGAAGTCGCCCGACTGGGAGGAGATCAGGTTCGCCCACGGCTTGGCATATCCGTTGTGGACGACCTCGATGATCTCCTGGCGGTTGGTTGCGTACTCCAGTGCTTCGCGCACCTTCGGATCCAGCAGCTCCCGGTTCTGGGCCTTCATCGGGTTGACGTTGAACGTGATGTTGTCGACCTGGGAGCTTCCCGTGCTCTCGACGGTGATGCCGGGCTCCGATTCCAGCTGCTCGACCGCATTCGTCGGCACCGACTCGATCCAGTCGAGCGTGCCCGCCCGGAGATCGGCAATCATCGAGGTCGAGTTCGTGTAATAGATTAGCGCAACCGCCTCAGCATTCGACTTGGGCCCATAGAACTCAGGGTTGGGCTTGAACACAGTGGTGCCCTTCTTTTCGTACTGATCGATGAAGTAGGCGCCGCCGGCCACGGTGGGAAGCTCTTTCTCTGGCTGGAAGGACTTCAAATCCTTGCCGTTGTTGCCCACGTGCTTCGACCACACGTGCTCGGGGAAGACGTAGAACTGCTCCATTTGCGCGAGGACGTTGCCGATGGGCTTCTTGTACTCGACCACGAGCGTGTCGTCGTCGGGGGCTGTGAACTCCTTGACCTGGTTCAAGGCAGGCAGGAGCGCCGTCGTCGGGCCGTCCCCGTATTCGATGATCGTGTTTCCGGTCCACGCCGCATCGGCCGCGGTCAGCGGTTCGCCGTCCGACCATTTGGTTCCCGACTCGAGCTGGAAGGTCCATTTCAGGCCGTCGGGCGAGTTCTCCCAACTCTTGGCCCAGTCGCCCTCGATCTCGAGCCCTGGCCCGTACTGGACCAGTTGGGGATACTGCATGATGAAGGCGTTGTAGGACTGGGACTCGATGGCGATGAAGGGGTTGAGCGTGTCGATATAGTCGACCGTGCCGACCTTGAGTATCCCGCTGCTCCCCGGGGCGTCACCGCCTCCGGAATCCTGCGGCGTCGAAGCACAGCCCCCGGCAGCCAGCAGCGCCGTCAGCGCCAGGCCGATCCCTCGCAGCTTCATCTACTCACCCCCTGGCCGGGGCCCGTCCGCCTCGTCGCGTGCGAGCCTCGCCCTCAGACCGTCGGCTTGCTCTACTACCGGAATCGTACCGTCGCCCAAGCCCAATCCAAACCGGGCCGTTGGCCCAGTTTCCCTGCCGAGTGGTGGTCAGATGCTCTATATGCTCACCTGTCCACCACTCGACCCCGAAGTGGCCCCGCTATTGCAGGCGGCGGGGATAGCGGTGTTGCCAGCGCTTGCTCCACAGGGGCGCGCCCCCCTCACTCACATCCAGCTCCAGCGTGAGGTGATATGAGTCGCGGTCCGAGCGCAACTCTCCCCGGGCCTCGGCCCCCACCTGGATTGCGCCCCAGCCCAACTCGAACGAATTCCTCCCCTCGGCCCAGGCGTTGCCGGGATCGACGCCGGAGACGCCGACCTCGCCCCCATAGTGCTCGGTGAAATTGGTCCCGTTGTCGAGCCGGACACTTGCGCCGTGGTCGATCACCGCCCGGGTGACACGGCCGGGCACGTCCCGCTCGACACGCCACGTGATGGGGGGCGCGGGCTCGGCCTCGGCGGAGGCGGTCGGGGGATGGACTTTGACCGGCTGCGTCTCCGCGGCCGGGCCCTTCAGCACCGGAAGAACCAGCGCCGAGCCGGAGCGCTCCACGGTCAAGGTGACGTTCTCGGGGGGCGGCCACGCGTTCGGCCAGTCGGTGCCGGCGACGGCGAGGCGAAGTACGTGGCCCGGCTCCCATATCCAGGAGGTCGCATCGAGCTCGACCGTGACCTCATAGGGGCGGCCCGGCTCGAGAGCCTCGGGCTCCTGATGAGAATCCCGATGAGTGAGGTTCAAGAAGCCGCGGGCCACCAGCGCACTAGCCCCGTCCTCGAACACGTCACAGAGCTTGGCGGAGAGAAAGGCGACCGGGGCCGACGCTGAGATGGTGACCTCGACCCGGGGGTACCCGAGGATCTCCAGCTCTTCGTCGAACGGCCCCCAGTCGTAGAGCAGAGAGAAAGCTTCGTCGGGACGCTGATCATCGGGCTGCCCGAAGGGCCCGTGCCCGGCGCACGAGATCCAGGCGCTGGCGCCGACGTCGCCGCGCACCGCGAGCCGCCGCTTGTCCGCGCCGGGCAGCTCGAGGCGCCGCTCCTCGAGTCGCTCGGGGGGCCACTCTGGTTCGTAACGCCACTCTCCCTCGTAGCTGTCGAGGTCGGGTGCGGGCCGGGTCGAGCGCCGAGCGAACAACACGATCGGTGCCTCCTGGTCGATCCCGTTTTCCTCTCCCTTGAGGTGGCGGTCGAACCAACGGAGCAGCTCCGGCACCAGGTCGATGCGGGGGCCGGGCAAGGAGGTCTCGGTCGAGGCATGAGACCAGGGGCCGAACAGCAGTCGTTTCGGAACCTCGAGCTGCTCGAACATGCGAAAGCTCGCGTTGCGATAACCGTCGGCCCACCCCGCCACGATCATCGTCGGGCAGACGATCCGCTCGTAGTGAGGGCGCAACGACCCGTGCCGCCAGTAGGCCCCGTCGCTCTGTTCCTCGATCCAGCGGGGGAGCCACGGCTCGAGCGCCTCGAGCCGCTCCAACCACAGCTTGCGCCAGCTCGGCCCTGCGACCTCAGGAACCGGCGGCAGCGCGTTCATGCAGACCATGTAGAGGGGGTAGTCGATGAAGTCGAGCTGCTTCTTCACCCCGCCGTAGAAGTGGACGTCGTCCGTGTAGCGATCGTCGGTTGCAAAGATCGGGATTATCGCCTTGAGAGCGGGGGGCCGCTCCATGGCGACCTGGATGGAGTTGAAGCCTCCATAGGAGACGCCGTACATCCCGACCGCCCCAGTAGACCAGGGCTGCTCGGCAAGCCAGGCGATCACCTCGCACAAGTCCTTTTGTTCTTGGGGAGGGTATTCGTCGGTG
Organism: Actinomycetota bacterium; assembly: GCA_030859735.1. Taxonomy (GTDB): domain Bacteria; phylum Actinomycetota; class CADDZG01; order CADDZG01; family WHSQ01; genus JACDAL01. Next base: position 7,968 of record JALZJN010000056.1, on the reverse strand, counting down.
GCGACCCCTTGTGAGGAGCCCGTGCCCCTGAGATCCACGCGCACTACAGCGTAGTCCCCCTCGCTACACAGCCGCCGGTATTCGGGGGCGTGGTAGAGGGTGACGTCGTCCTTGCGATAGGGGAGTCCCTCGAGGATCACGGGCCACGGGCCCGGACCTTCCGGGAGATACAGGGTGGCGGCTAACCGCACCCCGTCGGACAGCTCGATCCACGCTCGCGCTTCAGGCATCGGCGCACACTAACCAAGGGGAGCGAGCTTCGGACCCGACCATCGGGTGTCTCTCTGCCACACGAAGGACGGACTCCGAGCCCTGTCCTGGTCAAAACGACAGCGCGTGGGTCTAGAGCGTGCGCCGGCCTCAAGGGTTGGGAAAAATTGGTCGAAGATGCTTACGTAGAAGTGTCTACTCCCAACGGAGGTCCACCGATGTCTGGAGCCGGTGCTCTGCTCGCTGCAGCCACCCGCGGCACCATGGCCGGGCTATTGGGCACAGTCATGCTCGCGGCCCTCGTGGTGCAGGCCCCGCCGGCCCCCTCGCCAACCTTCCCCTCCCTGGAGGTCATCGTCTCCGCAGACCCGGGGCAGCGCACGGCTACCAAGGACGAGGTGCTGCGGCTGGGGGGAAAGGTTGGGCGTGAGATCGACGTCATCAACGGCTTTCTCGCCAGTTTCCCAACGATGGCTCTGAGCCGGCTTCAGATGGCTCCCGGTGTCCGCTCGGTGACCGTGAACCGGCGCGTCGACCTCCTCGATCGCCCCCACGGCAAGCTGGAGGGGGACCCGGGCTCGCTCGAGCTCGTACGCCGCTTCATCAACGCCGACCACTTACTAAAGAAGGGCATCACGGGCAGTGGAGTCGATGTCGCCCTGATCGACTCAGGAGTCGTCCCGGTCGCCGGCTTGACCGGCGAGGACAAGGTCGTGGACGGGCCCGATCTCTCTTTTGAGTCTTCCACCGAGAATCTGCGCTACCTCGACACCTACGGACATGGAACTCACTTGGCCGGGATCATCGCCGGCTCCGGCGAGGGCTTTGAGGGGGTCGCCCCCGGCGCGCGGGTCGTCAGCGTCAAGGTCGCAGGTGCCACCGGCGCCACCGATGTGTCCCAGGTCCTGGCGGCCATCGACTGGGTCGTTCAGCACCGCAGTGACGCAGGATTGAACATCAGGGTGCTCAACCTCTCCTTCGGCACCGACGGAATTCAGCCCTACACGATCGATCCCCTTTCCTATGCTGCAGAGGTTGCCTGGCGACGCGGCATCGTCGTGGTGGCTGCGGCCGGCAATGCCGGTTATGGATCCGACAAGCTCAACAATCCCGCCTACGACCCCTACCTGCTCGCAGTCGGGGCGCTCGACGACCAGGGGACCAAGTCCAAGACCGACGACGTTGTGCCCGTCTGGTCCAGCCGCGGCGATGGGGTGCGCAATCCCGACCTGGTCGCGCCCGGCAAGTCAATTGTGAGCTTGCGCAACCCGGGCTCCGAGATCGACCTGACCTATCCGGAGGGCCGCGTTGGAGAACGCTTCTTCCGCGGCAGCGGGACCTCGCAAGCGGCCGCAGTCGTCTCGGGAGCTGCCGCGCTGCTCCTCGACAAGCGACCAGAGCTGTCGCCGGACCAAGTCAAGGCGCTCCTTACCTCCACCGCTTCCCACCTGCGCAATGCGGATCCCGTCGCCCAGGGGGACGGGGCCCTGGACCTGAAAGCGGCCGCAGCCGCCCGCACCCCGGAAGCGATCCAGGAGCACGTCCCCTCTGATGGCACGGGGTCGCTCGAGGCGGCCCGGGGGAGCACGCACGTCGAGATGGACGGCGACGCCCTCAGCGGTGAGCAGGACATCTTCGGAGAGGCGTGGGACGGCGTCACCTGGGCCCGGAACTCATGGTCGGGGACGAGTTGGTCCGGTGGACTGTGGAATTCCGAGGTGTGGGCAGGCGACTCCTGGAGCCGTAACTCGTGGAGCCGTAACTCGTGGTCGGGAGTTGAATGGACCCGCAACTCTTGGAGCCGCAACTCATGGTCGGACGCTTACTGGACCCGCAACTCGTGGTCGGGCTCTCGGTGGGAGGGCGATGTCTGGACCCGGAACTCGTGGTCCGCCGACTCCTGGAGCCGCAATTCGTGGAGCCGTAACTCCTGGTCGAGTGCGCAGTGGGGCGAGCACTAACGGCCCACTCGCCCCGGCCAAGGATCGGGGGCCGGGCGCGAGTCTGGCTCTTGAACGCGGCGCTGGCGTTTCTGGCCGCCGTCCTGTTTTTCTCCTACGTCCGCCATATCGAGCCGCTCAACGCGGGCTTTCATTTCCCGTGGTGGCTCTTGGCGTCCGTTTTCTGTGTCACCGAGATCCTGGTGGTGCATCTCGAGTTCAAGAGGGAGGCGCACTCCTTCTCACTCGGCGAGATTCCCTTGGTCCTGGCGTTGTTCTTCTCGAGCCCCTCGGAGCTGATGCTGGCGCAGATAGTGGGCGTGGGCTGCGCCCTTGTCCTCTACAGGCGTCAGTCGCCGACAAAGCTGGCGTTCAACCTGGCCAACTTCGCTTTAGAGGCCGCCCTCGCAATCATGCTGTTCCACTTCTGGGCCGACTTGGGAATGGCCAACGGTCCCGTCGGGTGGACCGCAGCATTCTTTGCCACGCTGCTGGTGACATCGCTCGGCGCGGTCATGATCGCGCTGGCGATCTCCTTGGCCGAAGGACAGGTAAAGCTGGAGACTCTGACTAAGTCCTTGGCCCCAAGCTTCGCTGTGACGGCGGCCAACACGAGCCTTGCATTGCTCGCCGTCACCCTACTGGCGCGAAGCCCACAGGCGCTGTGGTTGCTGCTCATCGTGCTCGGCGTGCTCTTTCTCTCCTATCGCTCCTACACATCCATGCGAACTCAGCACGACAGTCTCGGAGCGCTGTATGAATCGACCCGAGTTGCCCATCAGTCGCTCGAGATGGACGCGGTTCTGTTGTCGCTGTTGTCATCCGGTTGCGAGATGTTTCGAGCAGAGATGGCTGAAATCGTTCTGTTTCCGCAAACCGTGGACGAACCCGCCTACATCACCACACTCGGGCCCGGCGAGCAACTCGATGTGATGCGCGCCGTTGAGCTCGATCCCACGGAGGGAGTGTGGGCCAGGGTGGCGGCGGAAGGCCGGGCGGTGCTCGTTCCCCGGCCCATCAGCAACGTAAGGCTCAGGACATACTTTGCCGCTCGCGGGGTGAGAGATGCGATCGCGGCGCCACTGCACGGAGAGAGCGGCGTCGTCGGATCGATGATGGTGGCCAACCGCCTCAGCGATGTCTCGACCTTCTGCCCTGAGGACGTAACGCTGATAGAGACGCTTGCCAACCATGCCAGTGTCTCTTTGGAGAACGCTCGACTGGTCGATCGCCTCAAGGAATCACTTATCCACCTCACCGAGATGAACCGGCTCAAGGATGACTTTGTGGCGACGGTGTCGCACGAGCTCAGAACCCCGCTGACTTCGATAAGCGGGTACATCAAGATACTGGCTCGCAAGTCCGACAAGCTCTCCTCAGAGCAGAAGAGCTTGTTCGTCAACACGATCGAGGAGCAGAGCGACAGGCTCAGGTGCCTCATCGAGGATCTCCTCATCGTTTCGCGCATCGAGTCGGGAAATCACTCGATCAGTGAGAGCTCGGTGTCTCTCCGAGATCTAGCCACCGCGGTGTCCGAGGAGATCGGCGCCCGCTCGTCGAGGCACCGGTTCGAGATTGCCCTTTCGTCCGACTTTCCCTTGCTCCTCACCGACGCCGAGAAACTGCGTCAGATCCTCGCAAACCTCGTGGAAAACGCCTCCAAGTACACACCTCCCGACACCACCATCTACATCTCCGGCCGAAGAGAAGGTGACGGGGTGGCGATCTCGGTCGAGGATGAGGGCGCGGGCGTTCCCGCCCATCTCCACGAGAAGGTGTTCGAGCGCTTCTATCAGGTAGACCAGTCCTCGACGCGCCGCAACGGCGGGACGGGCCTCGGCCTCTACATCTGCAGAAAGCTGGCCGAGGTCCTCGGAGGCTCGCTTGCCCTGGAACGCTCCGATGGGGCGGGGTCGATCTTTACCCTGCGGCTGCCTGCCTCTAGCGTTCTGGAAGTAGAGTCGCCGGGTGAGGACGAGTGCGAGCCGCCTAGGCTGCTGGCGCTACCTCGAGCAGAGTCGGCCTAGCGCAGGGTGATGCGGCCCAGGTCCGGTGGAGCGGCCAGCTTCCACGCTGCAGGAAGGATCCCGGCGGCCACCAGCAGTTTGGCGAGCTCGCCGAGGACGAACGGATAGAGACCCAGTTCGAGGGCCTGAGAGCCGGACAGGCCAAGCGCTGCCGACAGCCACACGACCCCGCAAAAGAAGACGGCGATCTCTCCTAGAAGCATCGCCCCGATGGCGCTGGACAAGCGGCGATCCCAGCGCCGCTGCGCCAGCGACCCAACCACGAAGGCAGCCAGCACGAACCCCCACAGGTAGCCACCGGTGACCGAAGGCAAGAGGAGTTGGTTCAGCCCTGCGCTACCCTCGGCGAACACGGGTAGGCCGGCCGCGCCTTCGGCCAGATAGAGCAGAAGCGCGATTCCACCCCTCACGGGCCCCAGTGAGGCACCAACTACCAGGACCGCCAGTGTCTGCCCGGTGACGGGCACAGGCGTAAAGGGAAGCCGCACCGACAGCTGGGCCAGTCCGGCGACGACCAGGCTGCCGACTACGACCAGCATCACGTCCGCCAACAGCGAGGAGCGGCTGCGGCGCCGTACAGCCGCCTCCACCAACACCGACATTTGACCCCCTTGTAAGAGCGTGCCTTTCGCGACCTCCGCCCATAGTCTAGTGAGCGCGGGTCGGTGGCTCGGCCAAGCAGACCGCTGAGCCGATAGGGGCCATCTGGGGAGGGCGTTTCAGGGTGGTTGAGGGTAGACAGTCGCACATGAGCCCCCGTTTCCGGTGGTTGACGGTAGACCGTCACCCTTCAGCCACCGCCCAAGAGCCGGGTCCGGGTCCGGTTATCCTGCTTGCATAAGCGCGGCGGCGTGGCCGAGTGGTTAGGCAGGGGCCTGCAAAGCCCCGCACAGCGGTTCGATTCCGCTCGCCGCCTCTGCAACCTGAAGTCGACCCCCCAACCGGGGTAGCGGCCATACCCAAACGGGGGATTCCCACGAGAAGGAATTAGGTTCATTATTGATCCATAGGTCCTCCACTTGTGATGAAAGCAAATACATATGGTGAAGCTCACACCCATCGTTACGGCACCCAATCTGAAGCACGCTCTCGCGCCGGACGAGGCGGGAGCCGTGCTGGGTGCATGCACAAGCCCGATTGAGTTGCGGGCGGTGTTCTTGCCCTTGTATGCAGGAGTTGCTCTTTACGAAAACCCGTGCGTGGAAAGCGACGGCTGGCATCGGGGCAGGATCTCGCTTCAGGGTCATTACGGCCGGCGGGATGTTCCCACCCATATCGCTCTGGAAGCCGAGCGCTCTGCAATACTCGCGGCGGACTCGTCACCGGAGAAGCTGCTGGCTGCCGCGGGGGCGGTCGAACGCCGGTCTGGGATCTCGTTCACCTTTCACACCCTTCTGACCACCATGGCCCGTCGCCTCGACGCAGAGGGCGTCCCAGGGCCGGTGCGGGCCTGCCTCATGGGCTCGCCCTCGGCGAGGGCGGCTCATTGCCCCTTCCCCGCGCTGCGAGACGCGATCGACTTGCTCGCCTACAGGTAGCCGCCGTCGGGTCTGACCCAGAGTCCTATGCGGTCGTTGTAGGCGAAAGGTTGAGGCGGGGAGACGGATGGATGGGTGCGTGGGCTCATGAGCTAGACTGCCGGACGAATCCGTACGAGGGGCGTTAGCTCAGCGGGAGAGCGCTTGCTCGACAAGCAAGAGGTCAGTGGTTCAATCCCACTACGCCCCACCAAATCACCGAACTTCGGTCAGAGGCCGAACTCCTGGGCTTTCCGGGGACCCCTCACCAGCAGATGCTTGCATGGGCGCTTGTGAGAGCAATACATAGCTTCCATGATTGTCCCGGCCTTGGACCAGCTCACTTATATCCGCCGAGCGGCCCAGCGTTTCGAAGGATGTTCCCGACATCGGGAACCTTGGGCGCGTCAGGCCTGCTCGACGACCTCGCCGATTTCAACGCTGTTGATTGTGACCGCACTACCCGCGGGCGGGTTTGCCTTGAGTTGCTCGGCCGCCGCCTGCGCTGCCTCTTCGGATTCAAAGATGAGCATGGAAGTGCCTTCGTTTTCGCCCAGCCTGACCCAGTGAGCCGTAACAAAGCCCGGGGCCTGCTTCACGCGCGGTATGCCTTCCTGCTTTAGGAAATTCCTCCCCTGCTCGAAGTCGTGAATCGTGCTCTTCACCACCAGCGCGTGCATGGAATGTCTCCCTCCTATCGACGAGCTGCGTCACAAGTCAACAAATCCTACTCCACTTTGCATTACCTGGAAGCCGGAACTTTTCGCGACCCGGAGGGGTCATCGTCGCTAATAGCACCGCCCCTCGACGGTAATACAATCTTGCCACGGCGTCTCGCTCTACACCTCCCCTCTGTGGATACCTGCATGGCGCCGGTATAGCCGTTTCACAAGCACCCCCTGGCTGGGGCCTTTCCAGCAGCTGTATGGCCCGTTCGGCAAGTGCAACGCGTCGGCTAGAAGTTTTCTGCCCGAGCGATCTCGACAACATCCTCGAGAGGGCCACAGCTTGGAGACGTGGTCGCGTGCCGATCGATTTCCGTCCGGCTGAGCACCGTAATTGCCGGTGTTTCGCCCGCTGCAATCGGGACGACAAGTTTGCCGCCTCTCCTATAGGAAACGGAAAGGCAAGGTCTAATCAAAGCCGAGGGGGTCGATTGGCTGGTCGGGGGCTGCCTCCGAGTTCCCGATCACAGGCCCGTCGAGATCGCGCCCCGCGACGACGGCACCATTTTGGATCACAAGACGGATGCGATTTCGATCGAGCAAGTCGCGAACGTTCTTTACCGGGTCGCCGTCAACGACGATCAGGTCGGCAATCGCATTCGTTTGTAAGCGCCCGAGCTCGGGCACGCCAAGCGCGGCTGTACCACCCGAAGTGGCGGCCGCCAACGCCGGCATCGATCCGAGACCTCCCTCTGCCATTCGTACCAACTCCCAGGCGTCTGCGCCGGGCGGGCCCGAGTCGAATCCCATCGCCATCGTCACGCCGGCCTTGTCTGCTGCGACCAGTGTCAGATACGCCTCTTCGAGCTGCCGCTTCGCCTGATCCACGAGGCGTGGAACCCATTCGGTCGTGAACCGTTCGGCCAAGTCGTGAAAGGTCGAGAGCGTCGGTACCAGTACCTGGCCCCGCTCCGCCATTGCCGCCAGCAAGTCCGGTGCTCGATGGAGCGCGAGGCCATGCTCGATCGTGTCGGCACCGGATTCGATCGCCATCCTCGTGCCCTCAAGCCCTTCGGCATGTGCCGCTACGCGAAGGCCGTTTCGATGTGCCTCGTCTACGATCGCCTCCATCTCTTCCCGAGTGAACTGAGGCGACTCGGTGTCCTCGCGCTCCACCGATCGCGCTCCGGTCGCCATCATCTTGATGAAGTCCGCGCCTCGCTGAAGCTGGGCACGCACTGCCCGCCGGACCGGCCACGGTCCGTCGGCCTGCTCGTACATCGTCCCGAAGATCCGGCCGCCTGGGGCGGTGGCGGACACAATTCGGCCACACGTCCGAATCCTCGGCCCGGGAACCAGGTCGAGGTCGACCGCGCGGCGCATGACGATCGCCTCATCGTCGAATGCGCCGACATCACGAACGGTAGTAAAACCGGCCTCTAAGAACGCCCTGGAGGACGCCGCCAGTACGAACCATCGGAGCTCTGAAGGTCTGGGATCTTCGCCTTTGAGCTCCTTCGCCGGCCCGAACCCCGGCGATCGTGACAGATCCGAGCTCAGGTGCACATGCGCGTCAACCAGTCCCGGCAGCACTACCCGGCCGCTTACA
>JALZJN010000043.1 GCA_030859735.1 Actinomycetota bacterium | reverse complement strand
ATCGCCCGAGCCGGACCCCACGCCGGAGCCCGAGCCCGCCCCCAGTCCGGGTCCCACACCGGACCCCAATCCGATCCCCGATCCGGACCCGTCCATAGGTTGTAACGGCACCAGGGTCTCTGCTCGTGACAACCTCCAGGCCAAGGTGAGTGCGGCGCCCGCGAACGCAACCTTGTGTTTGCAGCCGGGGACCTATCAGGTCGGAGCAGAGGGGCTTGTTCCCAAGGACGGCCAGAAGCTCATCGGCGCCGCTCGCACGTCAGTGTTCGTCACCAGCAGTACCGCGCAGGTTGTGATCGAAGGTTCATCCGCGGACAACGTGACGTTGCGCGGCCTCGACATCTCGGGCGGCAAGGACGTATCGACGACCGCCTGCGACTCTGTCCATGCCAACTGCGGACGTGCCGTGCGACCCGGCAACGGCTGGCTCATTGCCGATTCCCGTGTCCATGGAGCCGACACCCAAGGTATCGGCTCGCCGGGATCGGGACTCGTTATCGACAACGTCGAGATCGACCACAACGGCCTCAAGTGGGACGGTCCCAACAACAACGGCATCGCCGCCGGCATCAAAGGCGGACATGGAGGCGGCTTTACCATTCGGAACTCGTTCGTGCACGACAACAACCAGGGTATCTGGTGTGACGTAGACTGCTCGAGCGCAGTGATGGCGTTCATCGTTCAAAACAACGTTGTGCTCGACAACTGTAGCTTCGGGATCCACTACGAGAACACCTATCTAAACAAGTCCACGCCGGCCGAGGCCGTCATCTCCGGCAACGCCGTCAAGGGCAACAACTGGTGCAAGCTTCCGGCCAAGGCGGACATCGGAATTGTCTCGGCCCAGAACGCCAAGGTATTCGACAATGCCACCGGCAGCACGCCTGCGCACCCTGCCCGCAATGTCGGCATCATCGCCCGAGACCGTGGTCTCGGGCCGGCAACCGGCTCCGCCATAGCCAACGTGCTGGGCGGTGACGAGCTCAAGATCGAAGCGAGCTTCTCAGCTTCGAACAACAAGCAGTAAGGCTCTCAACTCACCGAGCGAGGCCCCTCCTCTGAAGGGAGGGGCAGAGGCCGAAGAGGACGGTAGCCGGGTTTGCTGTGGAGGTAGTAGGCGTCGCGGAGACCCCACGCCATCACCAGGAACAGCAAACCCGTGTCACCGCCCTGTTCGAAGCTTCCGCCGGTGAAGCTGCGCACGAGGATCACGGTCATGATCAAGACCGGCACAAACCTTCCCCCTCGTAGGAGAGCCATCTTCATCGCGCGTCCCCAGGACACAACGACATAGGAGACAAGCAGGAGAAACCCAATTGCGCCGGTGCCGACGAGCGCCTCCATCCAGGTGCTGTGAAGGTTTTGGGCCGCCTCCTTCTTGGCGTCGAGGTCGGTTAGCGCAACGAGTCGGCTCGCCGTCTGGAGCCCCCCACCGATGATCGGCGACTGCTCCCAGATGGGCAGAGCGGCGCTCCAGTACGTAATTCGGCCCTGGAGCCGCCTGGCCCGCTCGACATCCTGGCCTCGCAAGACATAGGGCTGAGTGGCGGCGAAGAATCCCCCACCCAGTGTAGACAGTGCCAGAACCGCCACCAACCCAAGAGTGGCAAGCACCATGCGGCTGCGGATGACCATCAATACGACCAAAGCACAGGCGAGGGACGCATATCCGGTCCTATACTGGGCCGCCACCAAGCTCACGAAGCCGAACCCGGCGATGGCCAGCGCGACCGACCTCCGCGGTCCTGGTTCGATCCCCGGCGCCAGGAAGCGGGCAAGCGACCATACGACCAGCACGACCCCTAGGTGGCCTAGCGTATCCGAGGAGACGTGGGGGAAGACCCCGTGCACGCGCAGCGGAATCGGACTCTTGATGGTCTCGACGGCGACGCCCGGCCACACCGCGACGTTCACCCAAACAGACCCGACGAGTGCCACCGCGTACCAGTAGAGCATTCGCTCGATGCGGGCCAAAGCCGCGTCTCCGGCACGTCTGTAGGCACCGGCCACTACGACAATCATGCCGACAAGCTCGATGACGCGATAGAGCGTCAGGGCCGGGTGGACGGACACTCCAATCCCGAGGAACGCGACAAGCGCGTACAGGGAGTAGAAGCGAGCCGGCCGGTTTGTGAGCTTCGTCGAGATCCCTTCCGAACGTGGGGAGCTGAGCGCCACGAGGCCCAGACCCGCTGCCAGCGCGACACAGCTGAGCCGGAACATCGAGAAGAGATCGAACGGATTCTTGGTGAGGGCCTCGGCGTCTCGAGGGCCGCCGGTGGTTGCGTAGCGAAGCACCAGAGTCACCAGGAGGATGAGGAAAACGGGAATCTCGATGGACATGTAGTCCTTCCGGGTCCCATCGAGCCAGAAAATTAGGAGCCCAATGAGCACCGCAAGGGTGGCTAGCCCGACGGCCGCGCCGGCCAGGAGCCCACCGACCCCGACCCCGACCCCGACCCCGATAGCGAGAATCCCGAGAACCAAGTTGCCCGGGGACAGCGAAAGAGGCCGGAATCGATACAGCGTCTCTGGCACCGCTCTCATTAACCGTCCTCTGATGTAGCGGAGATCCGGCGAGCGTCCCCGGCTGCCGATTTTGCCGGCCCACCTGAGCCGTTGGTCAAGTATAGGGAAACTCGCCCTCAAGGGGGGCCGAATCGCTCAAGATCGGAACTGTTTCTTTCCGAAGCGCCCATCCAAGAGCTCTACGCTCGGCAAAATCTCTCCGCGATCTAGCCTTTCGAGGAAATTCGACTCCGGTAAAGAGTTTCAACTGACTACTCTCCGCATTGAAACGCTGAACGCGCGATGAGAGATAAGTGCGTAAAAGGAGAGATGACGACTCGTCACTGATTGGTTGAGCATTTCGCATATTCACAGCCGCCGATGCCATCGGACGACCTGTTGCTGCGGATGGTGTTCCCGATATTGGCTCCTGCTACGCCATTGTAGACCACTAGGATGCCAAGTTCCTGGTTTCCGCCAGTGACGTTGAAGATGACATCGGCGTTGGGGCTGTTGCGGATCTTGATGCCCCCATCTCCAGACTCGGTTGGGTCTGTACCGTTGAGGAGGACGACGTTATCGCGGATCGTCGCCGAGCGTATGGTTGTGTTCGAACAGCCATCCGGCGGCATGTTGGTCTCCCACCTGATGCCATCGCGGGAGTTCCTCACCACCAGGTTGCGCACCGCAACCATGCGCTGTTGACATCGGTCGCCCCATATCCCGACGCCAATATTGTCATGGACGTAACTATCCGTAATCGCGAGGACGCCGTCGTTGTCGGTGGCCCCTTGCTTGATTCCGCCGTAGGTACCCTTGAAGTCTTTCATACCGTTGTGATCGAGCTCGGAGAATCTCACTGTGACCTT
>JALZJN010000036.1 GCA_030859735.1 Actinomycetota bacterium | reverse complement strand
GAATCCCGTGGTGCCGGTGGCTTGGCTCTCGAGCACTTGGACCAGTTCCCAGCCGTCTTCGCCCCACTGGTTGAGGATCTCCTGAAGCGCGTGCGAAATCAGCGGCACGGTCGCGTACTCCCATTTCTGCATTTGCATCTCCCCTCATGGAATCGTGTGGCGCGCGCCACAGCATTCATAGAAACGGCGCTTGAACCTACTCCACATGCGCGATCTATCGTCGGTCGCCCTCTGTTGTTCCGATGGGACCGTGATCGCCCACCGGGTCAGGTGGGCCGGGACGCCGTGGCAGAGAATGAAAGGGCTGCTGGGTGGTCCTGAGCTGACAAACGGTGAGGCGCTCGTTTTGTGTCGCGCCGCTCAGGTACACAGCATCGGGCTCGGTTACGAAATCGATGTTGTCTTCTGTGACAGGAACTGGGTTGTCCGGCGAGTGGTGGCTCCCCTGCGCCGCAACCGCGTGAGTCCGCTGGTAATGGGGGGGTGTTACGCCATCGAGCTCCGGGCCGGAGCAGCAGCCGCGGTTTCGCCCGGCTCGGTCCTGCGTTTCAGACTGGAGGTTCGTCGAAGCCGGTCATAAAGGAGGTATGAGGCAGGAACAGCCAGAAGCCCGCGCCGCTTTCGAGCTGTTCGGCGAGAAATCGCAACGTGTCCGGGCGGGGTCCCTGGATGTTGCCCTCGATGCGAATCGCCCCGCGCCGTTCGAGCTCCTCAACGACGTCCTGGGTGGGGTGCCCCTCGATCTCCATCGGGCGTTACTTACCGGAACCCCGAGGGGGCCGCGCGTAAGTGTCCTTCATTGCAAAGAAGACCGCCATGGATGCGAAGGTCATGAAACCGATGCCCGAGAAGATGAACACGATCTTCAGCGTCTCCCCCGACGTGCCCGGCCACCTGACGGTGATGAACGCCAATAGAGCAAAGACTCCCGCTAGGGCGCACAAGGACATGCCCGCGATGGCGAGACCGTGACCGCGGCCCGGCCTCGTCGGTGCCGGTGGCTCGGCCCGATCGGGGATCTCGATGGGCGCGTCGAGCCGAATGACATTGTCCAAGTGCTCGGAGTCGGTTCCTCCCGGCTTCTGCACAGTCCCCCTGAGGCCCGTTCTTTCCTAAGTTTGGCGTTCCAGGAAGGATATTAGAGTGCGCGTGGCGACACCGGTGCCTCCCTTACTGACCTCGTCGTAGGCACGGGCCGAGCGGGCGGCGCCGGCGATATCGAGGTGAGCCCACCGGATTCCGGGGCCGACGAACTCCTTGAGGAACATCGCCGCGATGATCGACCCACCCCAGCGGCTCCCGGAGTTCTTGTGGTCGGCCACGTCCGAGTCGAGCTCCTTGAGGTAGTCGTCGTAAAGAGGCAGGCGCCACACTCGCTCGCCCGCACGGGAGGCCGCCGCCTGGATCTCTGAGGCGAGGGCGTCGTCGTTGCTGAACAGGCCCACGGCCTTCGAGCCCAGAGCTACCTTGACGGCTCCCGTCAGAGTGGCGACGTCGACCATCACCGAGGGTTTTTCCTCGGAGCCATAGGCGAGGGCGTCGGCCAGGACGAGGCGGCCCTCCGCATCGGTGTTGGTGACTTCTGTGGTCTTGCCGCCGTAGTGGCGCAAGACGTCTCCCGGCCGAAAAGAGGTGGACGAGACCATGTTCTCGGCTGCCGCGATCAGGGCCGTCACCTCGGCTTTCACGCCCACGCGCGAGCAGGCGCTGAGGGCGCCGACGACGGCGGCGGCCCCGGCCATGTCCGTCTTCATCTCTTCCATGCCTGCAGCCGGCTTGATCGAGAGCCCTCCCGAATCGAACGTGATGCCCTTGCCGATCAAGGTGATCTTGCTGGTCGTGGGCCGGCCGGGGGCGTAGCGCAGCTGGATCAGACAAGGAGGGCGAGCGGAGCCCTGTCCCACGCCGATGATGCCGCCGAATCCCTGGGCGGAGAGCGCCTCGGCGTCGAGCACTGTGGCCTCGAGCCCGGTGACATCGGCGATTTCCCTGACGCGCTCGGCGAGGATCTCGGGTGTGAGGGAACCGGCCGGCTCGTTGGTGAGGTCGCGTGCCAGCATTGTCGCCTCGGCACGTGCCACTCCTCTCGAGAGGGCGTCCTCCGAGGGGTTACCCAGAAGAATGAGGCGCTGGATCTTCGAAGGGTGAGGATCCGACTTAAATGCCGTAAAGCGGTAGGAGCCGAGCAGAAAACCCTCCACCGCGGCCCCCGCCGCGCTCGCCGAGCCTGTCGCTAAGTGAAGCGTGGACGCGACGACCGTGCGCTCTCCGAGGCTGCGGGCCGCGCTGCCTGCAGCTTTCCGAACGGTGTCCTCATTGGGAGCTCCTCCGAGCCCGGCCACCGTGATCGACTTTGCCGCAACCCGCCCGAAGCTGGGAAGCGTGACGAGCTCTTCTTGCCCCGCCTTGAAGGAGATCTCGTGCAGGTACTGCGACAAGTAGCCGTCGAGGGCCGAATCCAGGGACTCTGATCCGGGAGCGAGAACAGGCGCCTCGGCGTCGCGCGTGGCTCCGATCAGGAGCGTGTCGCAGGAGACGCTCTCGACCGCTTCACTTGATGCGACAACCTGCAAGGGCAGCTCCCTTCTCATTTTGCCCATGTCCTCGATGCCATCTGCCTCTGCGCCGTGCCTCCCGAGGCTAAATCCGAGCCTGTTCCGGGGGCCGGGTTTAACGTGAAATCTCGTGGTGGCAGACCCTACAGGAGTGCAGTCGTGACCTGGCTGTTCCTGGCCTTGCTCGGAGTGGCGTGGATGGCGATCTTTCTTCCCGCTGCGCTTCGGGCACGACGCCGGACGCCGCTGCCGAGCGCCGAGGGCTTCAAGCGAAAACAAGCCTCACTGAACCTGAGCGCCGGCTCCGCCCCGGGCCGCTGGGTGCTGATGCCTCAGTCTCCTGGCGGGCGTGTCCAGGCCGCGCGCCGCCGGACCCAGGCTCATCGCCGGCGAATGTTCGTGGCGCTTCTGTGGTCGTCGTTGCTGTCGGGAGCGGTTGCGGTGTTAAGAGGCGGTGCATTGTGGGAGGTCCATCTTGCCCTCGATGCCTGCCTGGGCATCTACGTTGCGCTTCTCATCGACGCCAAGAAGAGGCGCAGCGCGCCCTCGAAGAAGGTCTCGCAGCTGCCGCAGCACCGGCCGGAGGCTCCTCCTCATGAGGAGCCAGTTCTGGAACAGGCAGTCGGTCAGTTCGGCGGGCGCAGGCACTGATTGGCCGTGGAGACCTCGGCCCTCGCAGACGCGCTCCATGTTCGGCTCGACGCCAAGACCCAAGCCCGAGATCAGGCCTTGCAGGCGAGCCGCAGCGCCATTCGCTCCTGCGGCAACGCGATCCGGGCGCTCCACCGGCACGAGCTCGACAACGCCTCGGCACTGATCGCCGAAGCGCGCGCCTTTCTCGGCGAGGCCGAGGCGGGACTCAGTGAGCACCCGGAGATTCTCTACGCGGGCTTCGTGCATGACGCCCAGAAGGAGCTCGCCGAGGCGCTCATCACGTTCGCCCTTGTCAAGGGCCGAGGGTTGCCCGAACTCGACGAGGTCGGCGTCATGCCGTCCGCGTACCTCAAGGGCATGGCCGAGTCCGTGGGGGAGCTGCGCCGTCACCTCCTGGACCTCATGCGTCGGGGCGAGCTCGCCCACTGCGAGGAGCTGCTCGGCGCCATGGACGATATCTATTACCTGCTGGTGTCGATGGACTACCCGGACGGGATCACGATGGGGCTGAGGCGGCTGACCGATGTCGCCCGCTCGATCATCGAGCGCACCCGGGGCGACTTCACGACCTCGTCGATCCAGGCGGGGCTGAGGGCATCTCTGGAGCAGTACGGGGGCCGTCCGGCTCCCGGCGGTTGACCCATGGGGGCCGGGGGGGAAAGGGCCACCGTGTGCCCCTGCACACGAAAAGAGGTGGGTGGACGCACACAGTGTGCATTTCCCACCACTTGGACGGGCCGGGAGCCGCACGTAGAATGAGGGGGCCGGGCCAGTAGCTCAGTTGGTAGAGCGCACCCCTCGCACGGGTGAGGTCAGGGGTTCAATTCCCCTCTGGTCCACTCGGTTTACGGCTCCGTGCAGAGTTAACCCCGCTGAGCGGTGCTGTGTCTGAACAGACCGCCGAATGCAACGGGAGGACGATGACCCCATGGTCGATTGGAAGCTCGAGGTGGTGGTGGTTCCTGTCGCAGACATAGACAGGGCGGTGTCCTTCTATCGGGACAAGGCCGGCTTCAATCTCGACCACGACACGAGGGTGAGCGAAGAAATACGAGTCGTTCAGCTGACACCGCGCGGGTCGGCCTGCTCGATCGTCCTAGGTAAAGGGATCCCTCAGGCGGAGCCGGGCACGATCAAGGGGCTGCAGCTGGTTGTACGCGACATCGAGCCCGCCCGTGCCGAGCTCGTCGAGCGGGGCGTGGAAGTCTCCGAGGTCCAGCAGGTGGACCCTAGAGACGGGGGCACATTTGTGTTCTTCAGTGACCCGGATGGAAACGAGTGGGCGGTGCAGCAGTACCGCGGCGGCAACTGATCTGGGTTTTGTTCTATGCAGAACTAGCACCGCTCAGGGGGCTGTGTCTGCATAGATGCCTAGACCGGAGATGTAGTGAGCTCCATAGCTCGGCGAGCTTCCTGCGCAATCGCAGCGCGACGTCTCCCACAGGCCATGCGTTTTCTCCGCACTCGATCACGGGCACCAGTCCCCTCACCGCGCTGGTCACGAACACCTCTGTAGCTCCAGGCAACTCGGTGAGCAGCACGGGGTGTTCCTCTGCGTGCAGGCCGAGTGTCCGGGCGAGCTCCAGCACGCGCGCGCGGGTGACTCCCGGCAGCAGGCGATGGTCGGCGGGAGGGGTCGTGATCCGGTCCGCGAACACTGCGAGGAAGTTGCCGGCCCCCGTTTCCAGAACCTCGCCATCGTCGTCGGTAATCACGATTTCTTCCTCAGGCTTGAGTCCTGCCCCCAGCTCTTCGATGAGGCGCCGGTCTCTCCACTTGTGAGCTCCCAAGCCGCCCGCCACCCTGACGGGCCTCAGCCTGAGACCGGTTCCTGGGAGGGGGGTAAACAGGTGACGCTCAGCGGGCTCGACCTCTGCACGACAGCCAAGTCCGGCAGCCGTGGGCCACACCGTCACCCTCAGTCGAGCGGCTCGGTCGAGTGAAAACGATTGGAGTGCCAGTTCCATCGCCCCGTGGAGCTCTGCGGGCAACGGGCGATCGTAGAGGCGGATGGTGCTGCGTTCGAGTCTCTCGAGGTGAGCCTCGCGATCCACGACCACGCCGTCGATCAAGAGCATGGTCTCGATCAGGCCCAGGGCCGGGTCGGGCTTGTTTGTGATCACGCTCGCACGAGCTGATGGGCGGGCTCCGCAAGTCGCGAGGCGGCGGCTTCGATGAGCGGGGCTGCCTTTGTGAAGCACTCCTCGAGTTCGCCTTCGGGGTCCGAGTCCGCCACGATCCCGCCACCCGCGCCGAGCCAGATGCGCCCGTCGCATATCTCGAACGTGCGGATGGCGACGTTGAGCTCGAGCCCGGCCACGGGGCTCGAGTAGCCGAGGGCGCCCGTGTAAACCTCCCGCGCGCTGCTCTCGAGCTCGGCGATCAGCTCCATTGCCCGGATCTTGGGTGCTCCCGTGACCGAGCCGGGAGGAAACGTGGCCCGGAGCAAGGCGGCATCATCGATCTCTTCTCGAAGCGTCCCCGTCACCGTAGTCACCAAGTGCCATACGCCGGGATGAGACTCCGGGCGAGCCAGCGAGGGGACCCTGATCGAGCCCGGCACGCACACCCTGCCGAGGTCGTTTCTCACGAGGTCGGTGATCATGACGTTCTCGGCCCGGTCTTTGGCCGACGCCTGCAGGAGTCTCCGGTGGAGGGTTTCCGTCTCCTGAGACGGCCGGCGGATCGTGCCCTTGATCGGTCTGCTCGTTACCTCACGTCCACATCTCGCAAGGAAGAGCTCCGGAGAAAGACTCGCCACACTCGATTCCTGAGTTCTTACGAAGGCGCCGTAGGAAGGAGACAGGCGCGCCGCGCAGGCGCAGAACAGATCCAGCGGATCGCCGGAGAAACTCGCCTCCAGCCGCAAGCAGAGGTTGGCCTGAAAGATGTCGCCCGCCCAGATGTGATCGATGCAGCGAGATACCGCGGCGCGGTGGCGGTCATTTGAGGGATCAGAGGTGAATCTGCCGAGCGTGTATGTGCGCCCCGCCGCCGGCTGTGAACGCAGGCGAGTCCGCAGAAGGTCAAGCCTGCGGTCGAGGGCATCTGCCCGCTCCGGCGTCCACAGCGCCTCGAACCACCACTGCTTTGCATCGCACTCGTAGCGCAGCACGTGGTCGTAGTAAGCGAGACCAAAATGGGGGAGAGCCACCCGACGGCGGGGAGGGGGCGGGAGTCTCTCGATGAGCCCACCGAGCTGATAGCCGAGATAGCCGAACCATCCTCCACCCACGTCCCCCTTTGTCGCCCCCTCGACCATCGGCAGCCTGCTCAGCGCCGCAAGGGGATCGTCTGAGGGGTCCGCCACGGCTAAGGGTTCCGAGGCGACGATCGCTCCTCCGCCGGCCCACCGCCCAACCAACGCCACCGGGCGGCGATCGGATCTGAAGGAGCGCAACACGTCGGTGGGAGTGAGGTTTGATCGAAGCGCTATGCGCCTCAGCTGCGACTTTTTCACTGCAGCCCGTGCTGAGAGCGGGTTGGGGCGTAAAGATCGTTCACGCGGGCCTCAGATGCCGGGCAGAACAAAGCCTCGTGGCTCGATTGCGAACTCGCTCCCCGCATCGAGCAGCGCGCCGAAGAAGTAGTCACCGTAGGAACGATCACAGCTCATCAGATATGAGCAGACCCCGTCCCGGTCGTCGCGCACCAGATCGACCGTCACTTTGGCGACCGATGTTCGCAACGCGGCCCCCGTAGGCGTGACGGTGTCCGAGAGGTCGATGCCGCAGAGCTTGCACAGAACCTCAGGCGCCGCACTCCCGGTCATACGCACGAGCGCGCGCCCGTGCGTGATGTCGAGCAGCGTGACGAGCCCTCTCTTTGGGGCCTGCTTCCTTATTTTGTCGACCAGCTGCGGCGCGCTCCCTGGAACCGCATACAGCGTCCATTCCTCGGGCCGGCAGGCGGTCGTGAGCAGACCGCTGAACGTGCGGGAAGCTTTCCCGAAAGGAGTCTTCAGCAACTTTGCCACCGCTCCCGATGCCGCCGCCCTCACCAGCACCTTGGTGAGCGGCATGCAATCGATGAGTTCCAGCGGCTCCGCAGAAGAGGTCTGAGAGGACTCGGAGACCTCCCATCCCGCAACCACCATGGTGCTTCCGAACGTCGGGATGGGGCTGCGAGCAACGGCTGCGAGCTCAGCCACGAAGCCTCTGCCCCTCGGGGTCGAAATGGGCAAGGTGCTCGGTTATCACAGCCCGGGCACTCCCCCCGACGGGAAGGACGACGCTGATCTCGGTCCCCGGCTCGGCTAAGTGCGGGGCAACCTGCCCCAGGCAGATCGATCGCTCCAGAGTGGGCGACATGCGGCTCGAGGTGATCCGTCCGGCGATGGCCCCGTCGTGGACGATCTGACTGCCCTCGGGCGGGACAATCGTTTCTTCTACCGGTCGCAGGCCGACGAGCTTGGGCCAGTCGCTGCGCTCCGCCTGCCACACCAGCTCGGGCTTGCCGGCAAAGTCCTCTTTGTCGAGCTTGATGGCCCAGTCGAGCTCGGCAGAATAGGCACGCGTGAGGCCGTCGGTGTCCTGGCCCACGATCAGATGCCCTTTCTCGAGTCGAAGAATGCGCTGTGCCTCGATCCCAAAGGGGGCGATTCCCAGGTCCGCACCCTGCTCCATCAACGACTCCCATACGCGCAGTCCGTATGAGGAGGGGACGTGCAGCTCGAAACTGAGCTCGCCGGTAAAGCCAATCCGCCACATTAGGCAGTCTTCGACTCCCGCCACCTGACCCCTGCGAACGCGCATGTAGGGAAACGCCTCGGCAGAGAGATCGACGCCCTCGACCACACGTTCCAGAAGTGTGCGCGACTTGGGGCCGGCCACGTTGATGCTGGCGAAGTCGGACGTAACGGGTGTGATGTGCACCCGCCACTCAGGATGTTCGGTCTGTAGCCAGCTCTCGGCCCACTCCAGCAGCGTGTCCGCGCCCGATGAGGTTGCGGTCATGAGGTAGTGCTCGTCTGCCAGCCTCCCGGTGACCCCGTCGTCGAGCACAACGCCGTCCTCTGCGCACATGACTCCGTAACGGACCGAGCCGACGGCAAGCTTGGCCCATTTGTTCACGTAGAGCTGGCCGAGGAGCTTTGCGGTGTCGGGTCCTTGCAGGTCGAACTTCCCCAACGGGGTGACGTCGATGAGGCCCACGTTCGTGCGCACGTTGCGGACCTCGCCCCCCGGGTCGCCGTAGTGGTCGGGCCGGATCCAGGCGCCCGCGACCAGTGGGGCGGCACCGTGAGTCTCGTGCCAGCTCTGCATGGGCGAATAGCGGGCGGGCTCGAGCGTGCGTCCGGCTAGAGCACCGAGTGTGATGGGGGCATAGGGAGGCCGCCACACGGTCGTGCCGGTCTCGGCGATCGTGGAGTCGGTTGCGGCCGCCACCACCGCGACCGCATTGACGACCTCGAGCTTGCCCTGGGCGGAGCCCATCGTGGCGGTGGTGTAGCGCTTGGCCAGCTCGATCGAGTTGTAGCCCTCTGCGACGGCGGCCTCGAGCTCCTTGGAGGAGACGTCCTCGGAAAAGTCGACGATGCCGTGCGTCCGGCCCCTGAACAGGGCGGGGTGGGCATCGATGGGGAGGGCTTTCATGCCGTTCATCGATTCCCGGAGAGCAGGCGGATCGGTGGGGGGTGCGTGCGGGACGCCGGCCCTGAGGCGCGCCGCAACTTGCCGGCCGCGCGCTGCCGCCAAGCGCCCCGTGTGGGCCGCGTGCTCGAGGATCTGCTCGAGGGAGCCGTCCCCCGTGATGCCTCCGGTGGCGAGGACGTCCTCGGGGAGCACGCCGGGAAAGAAGCGCGCCGCCCGCTCGTCGTAGGTGGGTTTGTCGCCCGCCATGTTGAGGAGTGAGGTCGGTGCCGTCCAGCCGGTGGCGGTAACAAGTAGATCGCACTGATAGGTCCTGCCGTCGCCGCATTCGACGGATCGGAGCGTGGCGCCGCTCCCGGAGGCGCGTACTACATCTCCGCCCCTGCGGACGTCCTCCACGCGGCACACCTCCACACCGGCGTCCTCGAGGTCTGTTACGGCGGCGTCCCCGGAAGTATTGGCCGTGAATACGACCGCCCGCGTCCCCGGTTTGACCGCCCACAGGTTGATGAGGCGGCGGGCCGCGCTGGACAGCATCACACCGGGCAGGTCGTTGCCCGCAAAGACATAGGGCCGTTCGATGAGGCCGGGGGCGACCACCAGCGTCTTGGCCCTCGCCTTGATGAGCCGCTCGGTGATCCCCGGCAGACTGCGTTGCACGATCGCGAGAAAGTTGCCGTCGTAGCGGCCTGCCACCACCGAGTCCGTTAGGACCTCGATACTGTGTGACGCGTCTACAGCAGCTCGCAGCTCTGCCAGCGCGCTCAGCTCCTGCTCTCCACCCCAGCGCAGGTGACCGCCGAGGTCGTGCTCCGATTCGACCAGCATCACCTGCGCGCCCGCCTGAGCGGCCGCCACCGCGGCCGCCATGCCCGCCGGTCCTCCACCCGCGACCACGACATCGGGGTGCGCGTAGCGCTTGTCGAAGTAGCCTGCGACGGGCCGGTTCTCGACCACCCCACCCGCTGCGAACCTCTTGAGCACGGCTTCATAGGCGGGCCACAGCCGCTGCGGCTTGATGAAGGTCTTGTAGTAGAAGCCTGCCGAAAGGAACCGAGACACCGTCCGGTTGGCCGCTTTCACGTCGAAGCGCAGGGACGGCCACACATTCTGAGGACCCACTATCATTCCATCCTCGACCATGCGGTGCGACGCCCGGACGTTGGGTTCGTCTCCGACCTGAACCATGCAGCCGGGATCGAGTGAGTCGGCCGTCAGCACACCACGGGGCCGGCTGTACTTGAAGGAGCGCGACAAGACTCGCTCGCCGGAGGCCGCGAGCGCCGAGGATATCGAGTCGCCCAAGAAGGCGGGATAATCGTGGCCGTCCCAGGTAAACCGAAGGGGACGGGAGCGGTTGATCACCTCTCCCGGCCGGGCCGCGAGCCTCATGCTCTGCTTGACGGGGGCAGTGCGCGCCACTTAATCACCGGCCTTTTGCGGAGTGGCCTTCTCGAGCTTTATCGCGCGCACTTCGTTCGAGATCGTGTCGCGCTCGATCTTGAGGAAGCGGCCACAGCCGGAGCGGTGGAACCAACTCTCCGTCGCCCAGCCGGCCGGATTGCTTTTCTCGTAGAGATAGGCGCGCCACTGTTCTTGGGTCGCGGAGTTGGGATCGGGCCGCACAATGCTCTCTCCGACGTAGCGGAACTCAGACACGTTGCGCGGGCCGCAGTGAGGACACGGAATGAGAATCAAGAGTGCCCGCTTTCGTCAATGCCCAACGGAGGCCGCGCCTTTCTCGCCCAAGAGCTCCCCGGTCCCGAACCGCTCGAGCGCGAACGCCTCGATGATCTGAGGGGTCTTGTTGTCGGCAATGAGCTGCGCCATAGCTTCGCCCGAGACCGGCCCCGCTTTGAAGCCGTAGGTCCCCCAGCCCACGTCGACCAGGAAACCTTCGGCGGGTGTGAAGCCCATGATCGGCGAGTAGTCGGGAGTCATGTCACAGAGCCCGGCCCATTGGCGCAGCACCCTCATCTTGGAGAGCGCGGGCATCAGCTCGATCACGTGGCTCGCCAAGCCCTCGATGAAGTCGAGTGAGCCCCTCATCGAATACGACGGGAAGGGATCGACGGAGGCGCCGAAGACGAGCTCGCCACGGTCGGTTTGGCTCACGTAGACGTGGAGGCTCCCCGAGACCACGACCGTGTCCAGGAAGGGCTTGACCGGCTCGGTGACGGCCGCTTGCAACGGCGATGTCGTGATCGGCATGCGCACGCCGGCCATGTCTGAGATCAGGCTCGCCCATCCGGCGGTTGCGTTGACCACGATGGGGGCCGAGATGTCTCCCCGGTTCGTGCGCACTCCCGTGACCCGGCCGGAGGAAACATTGATCCCGATCACCTCGGTGTCCTGGTGAATGTGGACCCCGGCCGAGTCCGCGCCGCGTGCGTAGCCCCACACGACCGCATCGTGTCTGATGATTCCTCCAGGGGGGTGGTAGAGCGCACCGAGAATCGGATAGCGGGGTTCGGAGGAAACGTCGAGATAGGGAACGAGCTTTTTGATCTCGTCCGGGTAGATCACCTCGGAGTCGATGCTCTCGAGCTTGTTGACCTCGGCCCTCCATCGCATCGTCCTAAGCGAGCTGTCGTTATGAGCGAGCGTCAGGTGGCCGCGCTGCGAGAACATCACATTGAAGTTGAGCTCTGCAGACAAGCTCTCGTAGAGCTTGACGGAGCGATCGTAGAAGCGGACTCCGTCCGGGGTCAAGTAATTGGAGCGGATGATTGCGGTGTTGCGCCCCGATCCACCGCTGCCGATATAGCTCTTGTCGAGCACGCAGACATTGGTGATGCCGTGGCGATGAGCGAGGTAGTACGCGATGGCTAGGCCGTGGACGCCGCCCCCGATCACGACCACGTCGTTGGAAGAAGAGAGCTCGTTCTGTCTCCACACAGGCGGCCAGGCATCGTTGGTGAGACCGCGGCGGAAGAGATCGAACGCCGAGTAGCGGGCCTGAGCTCGCTGAAGACCGGTTCCGTTACTCTTGTAGGGCTTTCCGGACATCTTTGTCATCACCGTGGATAGGGCGCGCGGTACGCGTCCTCTGCCGCTCACCCTGCGGCTCCGTCGGCCTCGCCAGAAGCGTCCGGGCGCTCCGGCTGCCCACCGAGCTCGGACGAGAGTACCCGTGCAGCGCTCAACAGCAGCGGGAGGCAGGCTCGCCGCGCCGTCGGTTTGAAGCGCCCTGCAGGGCCTTGAATGCCGAGCACGCCCACGAGCTTGCCATAAGGGCCCACGATGGGCGCCGCCACGGCGTTGAGATCCTCTTCTCGCTCGCCGCTCGCCTCGGCCCATCCTCTCTGGCCGGCACGCTCGATCTCCCCGGCGAGATCTGAGCGCCGGGTGATCGTGCTGGGCGTATAGCGACGAAGCTTTCCCGGAGGCGGCTTGAAACCGTAGGAGAGGAGCACCTTGCCGACGGCGGTGGCATGGGCCACGCTCGGCCTGCCGAGGCGCGCAATGCTCTGAACCGAGGACTCCCCTTGGACGAAGTCGATCGTGATGGCCTCCTGCTCGCCGGGGACGCTGAGGGTGGCCGTTTCTCCGGTCGCCTCCACCAGCGCCAGCAGATGGGGGCGGGCGAGCTCTCTGAGATCAAGTCCGGCGAGCGATGCTTGGCCGAGCTGGAGCAGGCGGGCGCCGATGCGGTAGCGGCCGCTGGGCACTTGGCTGACGAGACCCCGGGAGGCGAGCGTGGACAACAGACGAGAAACCGTGCTCGAGTTGATCTTGGTGAGGCGGGCGATCTCGTTGGTGCCGAGGTCACGTCCGCCCGAGGCGAGGGTCTCCAGCACGGTGATCGCTCGCTCGACCGAGCCCACCATGCGGATTGTCGCTTGCTCGCGGCCCATGGAAGCGTAGAATACACAACCAACGGGCAACACCGTTGCCCGTCGTGAAACAGAGGCAGATGCCGAGTGCCGGGAGATACAGCTGTTACGACAGCTGACGACCACTCGGCGATTTGATTTGGAGCGAAAGGACGGACATGGCTTCTGCAAACCCTTCCTACGTTATTATCGGGGCAGGTGTGCACGGCCTCTCCACAGCGCTTCACTTGGCGCGCAGCCTCAAGAAGAGAAATCTGGGAGACGGCCGCGACATAGTTATCTTGGACAAGACGGATGTGGCGGCGGGTGCGTCGGGCATCGCCTGCGGCGTCATTCGCAACAATTACTTCCAGCCGGCGATGCGAGAGCTGATGGCACATTCGGTGTCGGTGTGGGAGTCGGATCCCAAAGCCTACTCCTACCATCCGGTCGGCTACATCCAGGCGGCTCCGGAGATCATGCATGAAGGCGTCGCCAAGATCTACGAGGAACAGCAGCAAATCGGTTATCCGTCGATCTTTGTCGAGGGGGCCGAGGACTGCTCCGCATACATGCGTGACATCTTCTTCGACTGGCAAGCCCAAGGCGTCACCTGTGTGCTTCACGAGCAGCGCGGCGGCTATGCCAACAACGTCGCCTCGATGCGAGGACTTGCCACCAAGGCGCAAGCCGAGGGCGTCGAGATCAGGCCCGGCGTCACCGTGACCGGCTTTCAGAGAGAAGGGTCCGCGGTGTCCGCGGTCGAGACGGATCAGGGAACGGTGCCCTGCGATCAGGTGGTCGTTGCGGTCGGGCCGTGGGTCCGAGACGTGTGGGCGATGCTCGACCTTCCCGACAGGATCGCAGTGAAGGGCGCGGACGGCGAGCTCCAAGAGAAGGACATGTGGACCTACTGGTCGCTGCAGGAGGGGACCCTCGAGGTCGATCCGGGCGCGCTCATGGACAACCGAGGCGACATGCCGCCGGTCATTCACCTGGACACGGATGCCCCCTTGCACGACGACGAAGGCTCGCTCGTTACCGAGGAGCTCTGGGGGATCTACTACAAGCCCGACTTCAACTTTGGAGGGGTGCAGGGCGGCACGGCCCCCTACGTGGTCGAGCGGCCCGCCGCCGAGGTGGCGGTTGACCCCTACGGGCCGGCCAGCCCCGACTTCGTTGTGGGCAAGGAGTTCGCCCATATGTGGACCGCGGCCCTCGCCCATTGCCACAAGCGCTTCGAGGGAAAGGGCCACCTCTTTTCCAAGGAGCCGTCGGGCGGCATCGGCTGCTTCACCCCGGACAGCTTTCCCGTCTTCGACGTATTCGGCGACAACGCCTATGTGATTGCCGACTCCAATCACGGTTACAAGATGATCGGAGTGGGTGCGCTGGTTGCCGACGAGCTGCTGGGCGAGAAGCAGTCACTTCTGGAGCCGTTTCGGTTCGCTCGTTACGAGGGCGGACGGCTTCATCCCACCAGCACGTCACCATTCCCATGGAGTTAGTCGGTTAGCTACGAGGGGTTAGGAGAACGACGATGAAGAATGGACTGCTCGAACGTCTGGCCGCCGGGCCGGTCATCTGCGCCGAGGGCTACCTGTTCGAGCTCGAGAGGCGAGGCTATCTGCAGGCGGGCGCCTTCGTGCCCGAGGTCGTGCTGGAACATCCTGAGCAGGTCTCCGCGCTGCACCGGGAGTTCGTCCACGCGGGCAGCGACGTCGTCGAAGCGTTCACCTACTACAGTCACCGCGAGAAGCTGCGCGTGATCGGCAAAGAGGACCTGCTGGAGGCGATCAACCGCCACGCTCTAGCTCTGGCCAAAGAAGTGGCGGATCAGACCGGAACGCTTTTCGCAGGAAACCTGTCCAACACGAACGTGTGGGATCCACAGGATGAGGACTCCCAACGGTTGGTTCGCTCGATGTTCCAGGAGCAGGTGGAATGGGCGGTCGACGCCGGCGTCGACTTCATCATCGGAGAGACCTTCGGCTATGCGGAGGAGGCGCTTTGTTCGCTCGAGGTAATCGCTTCCAGCGGCTTGCCCTCGGTGATCACATTGGCGGTGCACAGATCAGGAGTCATGCGCGACGGCGGATCGGTACTCGATGCATGTAAGCGCTTGGCCGATGCGGGAGCGGATGTGGTGGGGCTCAACTGCAGCAGGGGACCCGACACGATGCTGCCTCTTCTCGACGGTCTCGCTCCGCAGGTAAGTGCATACGTGGCCGCATTGCCGGTTCCATATCGCACTCACGCGGAACAGCCGACCTTCCAGTCACTGCGCGACGAGCGCCGTCCCGAGCAACCCTTCCCCGTAGGACTGGAACCATTCACCTGTACCCGTTGGGAGATCGCCGAGTTTACGTCTGCGGCCCTCGAGCTGGGCGTAAGTTACTTCGGCGTCTGCTGCGGGGCGGCTCCCCATCACATTCGCGCTATGGCGGAGGCGCTGGGCCGCACACCTGAAGCGAGCCGCTACTCTCCGGACATGTCGAAGCACGCCTACTTGGGCTCGGACCCGACTTTGCGCGAGCACAACCTCGCCTACAAGGACAGCCTCTAGCGGGAAAGCCGGGGGCCGAGTGGTGGTGAGATGCTCTATATGCTCATCTGTCCACCACTCGGCGATCTCCATCGGCGGGACGCAGCAGCCACAGGGACGCATGGGTGGGCTGCATGGTCTGGTTTACGAGCGCCAAGAGCTCCGTCTCGAGGGAGGCGAGATCGATCTCCTCGCGCAGGCGGGTAGTGAAAGTGTCGAGGGCCTGGGCCGCGTCGTAGCGCTTCCGGTAGAAGCGCCGGTCGATCACCTCCTGAATCCGTGAGCGTGCCGGCCGGAACAGTGCAGAGACAGTGAGTGTGGAGCCGGCGATGGCCAGATTCGAGCTTCCCGCCAGTGAATGCAGGATCTGCCCGAGAAGAGTGACCATACCGATGTAGGTGAGAGCCAGCGTCGTAGTCAGTGACGCGTAGACCAACGTGCGGTTGATGGCGGTGGGGAAGTCGAACAGGTGGTAGCGAAGCATCGAAATGCACAGAGCAAACGAGATCGGCATCGCCAGCACCCAGAACACCGGAACGTGGAAGAGGTCGAATGCGACTCTCGCCGCGCCGGTTTCGGCGATGAAGACCCCGGGCAAATAGACGGTCCCGTATCCGGCGACCGCCCCGGCCACCGCCAGGATGACCCACTTGGTCTGTGCGCACTGCTGGGAACTGGCGTTTCGCCGGTAGCGGGTGAGTTGGGCGATCAGACCCGTGATCCAACCGGTCATAAGCGCGGCGAAGATCAAAAGGGGAACCTCGAAGGGATCAATAAGGCTGTACCACGCGTCGGGCTGCACGCCCCACGCAAGTGTGTAGACGATCCAGAAAGCAGAGCTCACTCGCGTCCAGCGCGGCACGAAGCGGCCGTCGGGAAAGAGCAGGAAGAAGTGAATGGCGAAGATCAAACCGGTGGCCTGGACCATGCTTGCGGCGTGCCGCAGGAGTGGGCCTCCGCTCAGAGCGTCCAGGGTAGGCGTAACCCACACCGAGTAGGTGACGAACACGGCCGAGAAGAACAGATTGCGCCAGTCGGCCCGCCCTCCCACAGCGATGCCGGCCGAGGCAAGCGCAAGCCCCACTACGAAGGTGACCTCCAGGCTCAGAACTATGCCCGGATAGGCGCCGGGGGCAGAGATCGTTCCCCAGAAGCCGCTGAGCAGTCCGGGGTGGTTCCGCTCGGCCGCCTCTGCCACGGCCTCGAGCTCTGCGTAGCGAGCGGGGACCGAGAGCGCAAAGAGGCCGAGAGTCGTTGCAACCAATACTCGCCAGCAATTGACGACCAGAGACTGGTAGCGAATGTTGAGAGGCAGCCGCTGGACGGCGGTGCCTCCGTTTTCGGGATTAGAGAGAACACGGGGAATCGAGGCAGTCGCCATCTCTTACGCCCCCCAGATCAGGGTCGAGATCATCCCGGTTGTGATCATTGAGGTCGAGATCATCGTGAGGTAAAAGATCCCGAAACGACGCAAGCTCATTGGGCGCAGACCGGTTTCTGCCGGGACTGCCTGAGGCTGCCCGACCTCGTTGGGCAGAGAATCGCTCGCGGGATCGACCTCTCCGGCGCTCAGGCGTGCGTCCACCGTGTCGGTGCTCGGAATCTTCTGTTCGTCTGCCACTGGCCCTCCTTAGCACGCCGGACTGTTTCGTGAGAGGAACAGTGGCGGAGGCGACTTAAGATTGACTTAAGGGGTGTCCGGGGACCGCCGAGTGGTGGATAAAGGTTGCAGAGCAACCACTGATGACCACTCGGCGCAAAGGTTTGGCAGAGGGCGGAGCGAAAGATGGACTTTCGAATCCTGGGTGCCCTGGAGGTGGTGTCGGCCGAGGGGCAGCGCGTACGTCTGGGAGGCTCGAAGCAACGCGCCCTGCTCGGGATCCTTCTCCTCAACGCCAACATCCTGGTCTCGCGCGATCGCCTGATCGATCTGCTGTGGGGCGAGGACCCTCCCGAATCGGCGGTGGGCGCCTTGCAGGTCCACGTTCACGGCCTTCGCAAGATCCTCGAACCTGAACGACTCAAGACTCAAGGCTCCGGCTACTCATTGAGAGTTGCGCCGGGCGAGCTCGACCTCGAGTCATTCATTGATCTCTGCGACGAGGGGAAAGGGCGGTTGGGGGAGGGAGACGCTCTCGGGGCCCGTGACTCCTTCGACTCTGCACTCGCGCTGTGGCGGGGAGCGCCCTTCGCCGATCTGGGTTCCGAGCCTTTTGCGGAGACCGAGGCGGGCCGGCTCGAGGAGCTGCGTCTCGCCGCCGCCGAGGATCGCGTCGACGCCGAGTTGCTCCTGGGCCGCCACCGGGAGCTCATCCCCGAGCTGACGACTCTGGTGGAATCGAACCCCTACCGTGAGCGGCTCCACGCGCGGCTCATGCTCGCCCTCTTCCGAGCCGGCCGCCAGGCTGAAGCACTCGACGCCTACCAGAGAGCGCGCGCTGTGCTGGCGGAAGAGCTCGGGCTGGATCCCTCGGAGGAGCTGCGGGACCTCCAAGCCGCCATCCTGCGGCGAGATCCATCTTTGTTGGTCGAGTCCCACGAGCTGCGGGCGCGCCGGCATCTTCCCGCACCTGCAACCGAGCTGATCGGACGGAGGTCCGAGCTCGATGAGATCCTGGCTCTGCTGGGGGACTCTTCAGTCAGGATTCTCACGCTCATCGGGCCGGGAGGGACGGGCAAGACTCGTCTCGCCCTCCGTGCCGCTCATGAGAGCGCGCAGGCCTTTGCCGACGGCGTCTTCTTCGTCGACCTTTCTCCGCTCCGTGATCCGAGACAGTTCGCGTCCACGCTCGCCCGCTCGCTGGGCCTCGATGAACGAGTGGACCAGCAGCTGACGGAGACCTTGCAGGAACATCTCAGGGAGCGCGAGCTGCTGTTGGTGCTCGACAACTTCGAGCATGTGGAGGAGGCCGCTCCCATGGTCTCCGCGCTGCTTGTCACCGCACCAGGCGTGAAGGCCCTGGTTACCAGCCGTTCGCCACTCCGTCTCTACGGCGAGCATCTCTACGCAGTCCCCGGCATGGCCGAAGAGGAGTCGGTGGCTCTGTATTTGGCGAGAGCGCGCGCGGCCGGCTACCCCGACAGGGGTGGGGAAGGGAGCGAACGCTCGGTGGCGAGAATATGCGTGGCTCTCGACTACCTCCCCCTGGCCATTGAGCTGGCGGCGGCACGCAGCCGTGAGCTCTCTCTCCCGGCGATGGAGCAGCTGCTCTCACGCCGCTTGGAGTTGGCTGTGGCGGGGCCTCGCGACGCGCCGACGCGCCAGCAGACCTTGAGGACGGCCATCGGATGGAGCTACGAGCTCCTCGACGAGGTCGGGGGCCGGGTCCTGCGGAAAGCGGCTGTGTTCGCCGGGAGCTTTTCTGCCGAGGCGGCCGCGGCGGTTTGCGGGGCGCGCCACGAAGATCTCCGGCGCCTCGTGGACGGCAGCCTGCTCCGGAGGCTCGGGATCACAGATGAGCCACGCTTCGCCATGCTCGAAACGATCAGGGAGTTCGCCCTCGAGCAGCTACAGAGTTCCGGTGAGCTGAAGGAGGCGAGAGCGGCTCATGCAGCCCACTATGCGGGGCTCGCCGAGCAGGGCGACCGGGCTTCGGCTAC
>JALZJN010000011.1 GCA_030859735.1 Actinomycetota bacterium | reverse complement strand
TCGTAACCGCTGGTACGGCGGCGTGTGCGGTGGTGCTGCGAGCCCGGAGAGGGCGGCAGGTCTGACCGAGGCGCGTAGCGAGTGGGACGAGGTGCTGGAAGCGTCCTGCGGCAGCGGGAACGTTCCGTGTTTGCGCGTTGGCGTCGGAGGTGGAGCAGAACCGCCTGGCCAAAGCCCTGTGGGAGGCGCGCAAGCGACGCGGTGCCGAGGGCGGGGCATCGTCCCTGGCGTGGGATCTGAAGAGGATCGTCGGCCGGCTCTCCTCAAGCTCCTGCGGTCCCTGAAGAGAGCCGGCCAGTAACGGCGGAACGATAGCACGCCAACACCCAACATACGGGGGAACGGGAGCTTCCTTGAACGAGAAAATATCCGGCAAGGGCGTGGACCGGTGGGAGGTCCTGCTCGTGTGCTTGCCCTGGCAGAGCAGCATCCCGGCGTCCACGCCCGTACCCAACCACGACCCCAAGGAGGTGCCTATATGAGCTGCAGACTGTACCCCGCCACCTAAAGGGGAGATGATTCGCGACACCGACTCCATCGTGCTGCGGAAACGCAGCTGCAGGTTGAGCGCACGCGAACCAGACAAATAGGAGGAATGGTATGTTGCTCAAGGACAAGAACGCCGTGATCTACGGAGCCGGTGGGTCGATCGGTGGTGCGGTCGCCAAGGAGTTCGCCCGCGAAGGCGCCAGGGTCTTTCTCGCCGGGCGCACCCGCGATCCGCTGGAGGCAGTGGCCGCCGACATCTCCTCCGCGGGTGGGTCTGCGGAGGTTGCCGTTCTCGACGCCCTCGATGAGGAGGCCGTCGACGAGCATGCGCGAGCCATGGCCTCCGAGGCAGGCAGCATCGACGTCTCCTTCAACCTCATCACTCGCGGTGACGTGCAGGGGATACCGCTGATCGAGATGGCGACGGACGATCTCTTGCGGGCCGTGGTCAACTCACTCCGCAGCAACTTCATTACCGCGCGGGCGACGGCGCGCCACATGGTTGAGCAGGGCTCAGGCGTCATCCTTGCGCTCGACAGCGGTTCCGCCAAAGGAAGCCCGATGATGGGCAGCACCGGGCCCGCCGACGCGGCTACCGACACCTTCATCCGCAACCTGGCGGCCGAGGTCGGACCCCGCGGCGTGCGCGTAGTGGGCATCTGGACGGCCGGGCTCCCCGAGACGTTCTCTAGAGAGAGAATCGCCGCTGTCGACAGCAGATTCCAGGAAGAGGCGGCCTTCCAGGGCCTTATCGACAGCCTGGACCGGATGCGGATGACGCGCCGCTCACCCCGGCTGGAGGAGGTCGCGGCCACGGCGGCGTTCCTGGCCTCCGAGAAGGCCGGCGCCATCACCGGCACGTTCGTGAACGTGACAAGCGGGATGTTTTCCAGCTAGCCGCGGCCGGGGCGAAGACGGCCGGTACGGAGGCGATGAGACACAGGATAGAACAAAGGGGGTTGCTGTGGGGCAGTTGATCGTACGGGACGCGTCAACGACACGAAAGGACGGACCATCATGAACTGGACGCTCGAGGTGGTGGTGGTCCCCGTCTCGGACGTGGACCGCGCCAAAACGTTCTACGCCGAGAAACTCGGATTCGACGTGGACCACGACACCAAGATCAGCGAGGAGTTCCGCGTCGTGCAGCTGACCCCTCCGGGGTCGGGTTGCTCGATCGTCGTGGGAAAGGGCGTCGTGGACATGACGCCAGGCTCGCTCAAGGGCTTGCAGCTGGTGGTCAAGGACATCCGCGCGGCGCGGACCTGGCTCGTCGAGCGCGGAGTGGAGGTCGGCGAGGTTCAGGTGGTCGGCGCCTCGGGTCCTCGCCCGGCCCGGGACGGGGAGGATCTAGACAACGTCGGGTTCGTCTTCTTCGCCGACCCGGACGGCAACGGTTGGGCCGTGCAGCAGATCTCCGCCCGCGACTAGGCCATCGAAAGGAGGACGAGCATGGAGAAGGCCGGTACAGGGTTCTCGAACGAAGGAAATACCGCGACCCGCATCGCGGACGCGGTGGGCTCCTGAGCTCAGCACACAGGTTATTCACCCGAGTGCGTGTAAATAGTAATTCTCCGAAGTACGCATGTGACTCTGCGAATAGTCTGTGACTCAGGAGGGACGATACGCACGGAGGCTGATCTCAGCCTTGAAGCTTCGTCACCACATGTTGTAGGGGTGGATAAGTATGCGCTGTCGTGTAAGTTGGCCTGTGAAATGTGCTTGGGCAGAGCTGAAGCATCAAGGCCAGTATTGCGTGCTTCCGCTGCTAACAGGCGCCGATGCATCTCGGTGACCGTCGCCTACCTGTGCAGCAACCGTGCAGCAACCCGAGTAAATCTCCTGAAAACTCGGGAAAGCGTCAAGAAGGAAATACGCGCTTTTGCAGCCTACGAGTACGACGCGACGAACGCACACGGCATCGGTCAGCTCGTCAATACGGCGCCCGCGAGCACAGATGAGAGCGCCCAGAGCATGCCCGTCCAAGTGATTGTGCATGCAATGAGCAGAAAAGTGGCTATGGGGTATCTGGCTGCTTGGCGTTCGAGTTATGAGGCGGCAGAGCGTACCCGAATCGCAATGGGTTGATACCACTCTGATACCACCGGGAACGCAATACGGTGCAACACGCAGCAACCCAGAGCAGAGAAAGCCGACTATATATGCGGCATTTGCAAGCCCGTGCAACCACCTGCAACGCCTGAGTGATCACTCGTAATGAGCAGGTCAGCGGTTCGAGTCCGCTCGTCGGCTCTCTATTTTTCCTGCAAAACCTGTAAAAACGAGAATCCCACGATGTTAGTGTCAAGGGCTTCGTCAGCAGTACGTCAGCAGTAGAGTCTATCCCAAAGCCTCATCCATACCGTCGGCGGCGTGCCTTCCCATGCTTGGTATCCGGTGCGAGTAGCGGTCAAGAGTCATGGTTATGCCGGCGTGCCCGAGAAGATGCTGAACCAATTTCGGATGAACCCTGCGCCCTAGCAGCGTAGCGCACGTGTGCCTGAGATCGTGCCAGCGAATAGGGGGCAGACCCGCGTGCTTGAGGAGCGGCTTGAAGTGGCGATTGACTATGTTCTGAGCGTCTAACGGGATGCCCTTGCGTGTTGCCAAAACGAGATCATAAGGCTATCAGTGCCGCTTTACCCAAGAAGACGTGTCTCAATGGCGCGTTGCGCCCTCTCGGAATCTCGCATCACGTAAGAACCCATCGTGTCTGATGCATAAAAGTGCAGCTCCTCAATCAGACTCTCGTCTATATCTTGAGGCGTGAGTTTGTTTATCGGCACCCTCTCCTGAGCAGGCGGAAGGCCCGCCTCATTCCTTTCGCGGGTGTCACTCGTAACCAACACCATCCCTTGTTTGGCGGCGTGTATGTGCGCCACCTCGCGATGTAACTCCGCTAAGACTCCTTCCGATAGATGGTTGGCAAA
Source organism: Actinomycetota bacterium (assembly GCA_030859735.1). GTDB lineage: Bacteria > Actinomycetota > CADDZG01 > CADDZG01 > WHSQ01 > JACDAL01. The sequence continues at coordinate 1,074 of JALZJN010000011.1, read as the reverse complement.
CTCGTTGATCACGGTCGGGCCGTCGAGGTAGTGGACGCCCGCTGCCGGGATGCTGATACCGACTGCTTCCTCGTGGCCCTCGACGCGGACGGCCTCTCCTGGCTCAACCCTCATCCACTCTGGATCCTGATCATCGTCCTCCTGGATCGCCAGTAATTCTACGACGGTGATGCTCTCCTCTCCCACCCACACTATCGGATACTCCAGTTCTGCCAGCATACTCACAGCGTGTTCAATAAATAGGCTGATCTCTGATGGTATGCTCATCTGCCTATCCCACTCTGACAGGGCTTCCATGGCGGCGTCGTATTGCTCGCAGTAGAGACGCCAATCCAAGAGTCGACGCTGGGATTCGCTATCCCAATCCTCAAACACACCGCGCATGTGCGGGTCCAAATGCTCGATTAATCTGCGCCGTGTCTCTGGGTCCATGCCGTAGTCAATCTTACCTCAAGCTGCCTGTACTCGTCTAGACATCGGTGGTCTCACGGCACCCATACGGTGGCGGTGTTGTCCCCGTACGGCACCGCGGTTCCCTCGAGGTACTTTGGGGCTTCCTTCTTGCGGGCGAGTCTCGTCAGTGGGCATCTGTGGCTACCTGAGCGAGATCGTCGAGTTGCTTTAGCGTTTCGCTTTCGGGTAGGGTCGCCAGGCCGAGCAAGACGCGCTCCACGCCCAACTGCGCATATGCTTTCAGGTCTTCGGGCTCGCTGGATGCGTTGAACACGCTTACCGGCACGTCTCTTGCGGCAACTTCTCGCAACTCTCCTAGCATTGGCTCCAGCTTGCCCGGTGGAAGCCCGTTTGCCAACCAGGCGTCGCCGAACCGGGCGATCCTCTCGAAGGCCTTCCTCCCGCCCCCGACGTAGATCGGCGGGTACGGCTTCTGCAGTGGTTTGGGCCAGATGCCGATCGGGGCGAAGTCTACGTACCGGCCATGGAATTCAGGCTCGTCGTTGGTCCAGATCTCTATCATCGCCCGGATGCGCTCGTCCATCAGCCTGCCGCGGGTGCGGGGGTCGGTGCCGTGGTTTTCCATCTCCTCGCGGTTCCAGCCCACCCCGACGCCGAAGA
>JALZJN010000304.1 GCA_030859735.1 Actinomycetota bacterium | reverse complement strand
CCCAAGCTCCGGCCGACCAACCCGCCGAGCAGCCCGCCGCCCAGGGCGGCGTGGCGGTCGCCACCAGGCCCACCACCGGCGTGAGCCACGGCACCGCTTCCGGCAACCGGCTCCGGCCCGAGGACGGAGTTTCTACCGAGGCCCAGTTCGAGGGCCAGCGGGCTATGTACGACCGCCGCAAGCTGATCGATGAGCTCGTGGCCACCGGCGTCCCCGCGGTGGCTGCAGCCGACTCGGGACGGGCGCGGGCCCCGTGGCTCTCGGTCCTCTATCTACTCATCCCGCTCGTCGTGGTTGCCTTTCTCGTTGCCAACGCCCCCACGGAAACAGAAACCACGGCGGAGGCCCCGCCCGCAAGTGGTGGCGGAGGTGGAGTTGCCACCGACAGCATGGTGGCCGAGGGCACCGAGTTCGACGCCGACACGATCGAGCTCGCCCCCAACGAGGAGACCGATTTCGAGATCGATAATCGCGACACCGTGGTGCACAACCTCGTCATCTATCAGACCGAGGAGGAAGCCACCGATCCGAACAACTCTTTGTTCACGAGCCCGGACGTTCCCGGTGGGGCCGCCGAGAGCTTCCCGATAGATCCCTTGAAGAAGGGGGAGCTCTTCTTCAACTGCGAGTACCACGCGAACATGAACGGGACCGTCGAGGTCGGCTGAGCCGCTTCCGTTCTGAGGTGCACCGTTCCACTTCCGAGCGTCCACCGGGTATGCTCGTGAAAGTTTTCACAAGGAGGGCCGAACAGCCGGTTCTCGCCTAGCCTGGCGCGGCGAACTCACGACCTACTCGAAGGCTCATGCCAGTCACTGACCCGATGATCGCCCACAACGACCGAGAGGAGAAGCGACGGTGCCCACCGACGTCGACGTTGCGGTAGTCGGTGGCGGGCCGTCGGGAGCCGCCACGGCCCATTACCTGGCCGAACGCGGACACTCCGTACTCGTGTGCGAGAAGAAGGCCTTCCCGCGTGAGAAGACCTGCGGCGACGGACTGACCCCCAGGGCGGTCAAGGTGCTGGCGGAGATGGGCCTCGGCGATGAGCTCGGTACCTGGGAGCGCGTCCGAGGCCTGCGGATCCACGGCGCCGGGAAGACCATCGAGCTTCCGTTTCCCCGACTCGAGCGCTGGCCCGACTATGGGCTGGTCAAGCCGAGGAAGGACCTCGACCAGGTCGTCTTGTCTCAGGCCGAGAAGGCCGGCGCAAAAGTCCTTTACGAGACCCACGTCAAGGAACCCATGTTCGAGAACGGCGTCTGTACGGGTGTGGTCGCGAAGCGAGACGACCAGTCCGAAGAGGTGCGCGCCAAGTGGGTCGTTTGTGCCGAGGGTGCCGCCACCAAGTTCACTCGTTCGCTGGGCCGCGAACGACGCCTCGACTATCCCTTGGGACTGGCCGTCCGACAGTACTTTCGTTCCCCGATGGAGCACTCGGGTTGGTTCGACGCCTACCTCGAGGTGCGCACCAAGGAGGAGATCCTGCCCGGCTATGGCTGGGTCTTCCCCGTGGGCGACGGCACGGTCAACGTCGGCGTTGGCTTGCTCTCCACCTTCGGCGGCTGGCGCTCGTTAAATCTTCATCACCTCCAGCAAGGATTCGTCTCCGGGTTGCCCGAGGAGTGGGGGGTCGACTACGACTCCGTCTGCTCCAAAGAGCGCGGGGGGCGGCTGTTCATGGGCCAGAGCGTGTGGCCGCCGCACGGCCCCGGGTTCCTGCTCACGGGCGATGCTGCGGGCATGATCAATCCTTGCAACGGAGAAGGCATCGCCTATGGGTACGAGACCGGGCGCATCGCGGGACGCCACATCGACGAGGCATTGAGATCGGGTAGTTCCATCGAGCTCGGCGGTTACACGGAGGAGCTCAAGGAGACCTACGGTCCCTACTATCGGTTGGGGCGAAAATTCGTGAAAGTGATCGGAAACCCCGTCGTCATGGAGAGACTTGTCTCAGTGGGCATGACCTCTCGCGCGGCGATGAGCTTTGCGCTCACGTTCCTGGGGAATCTCGAGGACACCAGGTCGAAGGGCTCGCACCAGTTCGCACTCAGAGCGCTAAAGCGACTGGCGGAGATGAAGCCATGACCCTGGGCTCTTATCTGCCCATCCTTTTCCTTGTGGTCCTCTCAACCATCTTTGCAGTTGTGTCGATGGTAGCGGCTTCGAAGCTGTCGCCACGGAAGTGGACGGCCGCCAAGCTCGGTCCCTACGAGAGCGGAATCGTGCCCGAATCGGGTACCGAGAAAGAGCGTTTCTCGGTGAAGTTCTATCTCATTGCCATGCTCTTCATCATCTTCGACATCGAAACGGTGTTCCTGTATCCGTGGGCGGTTGCATTTCGTGATCTGGCGTTGTTCGGGCTCATCGAGATGCTCGTCTTCATCGGAATTTTGCTCGCCGCCTATGTCTACGTTCTCAAGCGAGGGGGTCTCGAGTGGGAGGACTGAGTGACGCCGTCGGCGCCAACTTCATAACCACCAAGCTCGACAAGATTGTCGATTGGGCACGACGGTCCTCGTTATGGCCGGCGACCTTCGGGCTCGCTTGCTGTGCGATCGAGATGATTGCCACGACCATGCCCCGGCACGACCTGGCTCGTTTCGGCATGGAGCGCTTCAGTGCGTCCCCGCGCCAGGCCGATCTGATGATCGTCGCCGGCCGAGTGTCGCAGAAGATGGCCCCCGTCCTTCGCCACGTCTACGACCAGATGACTGAGCCGAAATGGGTGGTGTCGATGGGAGCGTGCGCCTCTTCGGGCGGAGTGTTCAACAACTACGCGTTGGTGCAGGGTGTGGATCAGATCGTCCCCGTTGACATCTATGTGCCCGGTTGCCCACCTCGCCCGGAGATGCTCATCGACGGAATCATGTTGCTGCACGAAACCATCTCTCAGGGCCGCTACCAGGCGGGACGAGTCGCCGGATGAGTGACGGAGCTGTGATCACTACTGAGGACTGGCCCGAGGAGGCCCTCTCTCTTCGCCAGGGCGGCTGGTTGCTTCGGGACCTGTGCGGGGTGGACCGGTCCGGTCTGGCACGATCGTCTGCCGGCGAGGCGAGCGGTGCCGGCTTTGCACAGGATGCCGACGACCGCTTCGAGATAGTGGTCCAGCTGCTTCATCACGAAAAAAGGGAGCGCCGGACCATTCACGTAATCGCACCCGGCGATCCACCAACCGTGCCCTCGGTGGCAGAGATCTGGCCCACTGCAGACTTCATGGAGCGCGAGGCTTTCGATCTCCTCGGCATTCACTTTGACGGACATCCGAACCTCACGAGGATCCTCATGCCCGATGACTGGGAAGGACATCCTTTACGTAAGGACTACGGCGTGGGAAAGGTGCCGGTCGAGTTCGTCCCCCAGCCGTTCCTGCAGATCGATGCACCGGGCCAGGCTCCCGACAAAGTGGGGGCCGGGCGTGATGTGGACCGCTTGGGCCAGTCGGGTCCCGGCGAACGGGTGTGGCCTGAAAAGGATCACGAGCAGGAATGAACACTCAGACGATCGCAGAGATCGAGGCTGTGGGTCAGGGCGCCTACGTCGAGAGTGCAGACGAGAACCGCATGGTGCTCAACATGGGCCCCGTCCACCCCGCTACTCACGGTGTGCTGCGCTTGGTGGTGGAGCTCGACGGGGAAGCCGTCGTCCACTGCAAGCCGATCATCGGGTATCTCCACACGGGGATGGAAAAGGAGTGCGAGGATCAGCACTGGCGGAGCGCGGTGACGATCGTGACGCGTATGGACTATCTGGCACCTCTGTTCAACGAGCAGGCCTACGCGCTTGCGGTCGAGGGCTTGCTGAGGGTCGAGGTACCCCGGCGTGGCAAGTTCATTCGCACGCTCATGACCGAGATGAACCGCCTCTCCTCTCATCTGGTGTGGTTCGGAACCCAGGGCCTCGACATGGGCGCGATCTCGGTGGTCTTCTACGGCTTTCGCGAGCGCGAGATCATTCTCGACTTCTACGAGATGGTGACCGGGCTCAGGATGAACCACGGCTACATAATTCCCGGCGGCGTGTGGCAGGAACTGCCGGAGGGGTGGGAGCCCGTGTGCCGCAACATCGTCGCAACGATGCGTTCTCGCATAGACGAGTACGAGGAGCTCTTGTCTCTGAACCCGATCTTCCTCGAACGCACGACGGGAGTCGGAGTATTGAGTCCCGAGGACGCCGAAGCCGCGGGGGCGACGGGGCCGATCGCGCGCGCCTCGGGCATCGACTGGGACATTCGCAGAGACATGCCCTATGAGATCTACGACGAGCTCGAGTTCGATGTACCTGTGGGCGAGGCCGGCGACGTGTATGCGCGCTACAGGGTGCGCATGCAAGAGATGCGCGAATCGTGCAAGATCCTCGAACAGGTGATCGACCAGATGCCCTCTGGCGACTACAAGAGCATGGACCCCAAGCTCACCCCTCCCCCGCGCTCTGAGCTGAACCGCTCGATGGAAGCCGTGATTCATCACTTCAAGCTCGTGACTCAGGGCTACACGGTCCCCGCGGGAGAGATCTACACCGCGGTCGAGTCACCGCGCGGCGAGCTGGGCGTTCTGGCCGTTTCTGATGGTGGTACCTCTCCGTACCGGCTCCACGTCCGCGACCCGTCGTTCGTTAACCTGCAGGCACTTCCGGCGATGGCCACCGGCGGGCTCGTCGCTGATTTGATCGCCGCTATTGCGTCGATTGATCCGGTGATGGGCGGTGTCGACCGATGAGCACGTCCGCAGGGGTTCTGTCCGACGAGCTGCGTAAGACGGCCTCGGAGATCGTGGGCAAATACCCGAACGCTCGTTCCGCGGTCATCCCGTTGTTGTTCCTGGTGCAGTCGGTGGAAGGACATGTGACGGAGAACGGGATGCGTGAGGTGGCCGATATCGTGGGCTTGGAGCCCGCCGAGGTTCTTGCCACCTCGAGCTTCTACACGATGCTGAAGAAGGAACCCCAAGGCGAGTACCTGGTTTCGGTGTGCCGCAATATCGCCTGCACTCACCGCGGGGCACGGGAGATAGCGAGCGCGCTCGAGGACAGACTGGGAATAGAGGTTGGAGGGACTACCGGCGACGGCCGCTTCTCGCTCGAGTCTGCCGAGTGCCTCGCCACTTGCGATGGTGCCCCCAGTCTCCAGATCAACTACGAGGATTTCTACAACGTGACCCCGGACGATGCTCGGGCCTTGATCGACCGGCTCGATGAAGGCAGGGAGACCACGAGCTATCGTGGGCAGAAGGTCATTGGCTCGAAGGAGATTGCTCGTGAGATCGCCACGTCCGGTCTGCGCGTCCCCGGCACCGCTGGAGATCAGCAGGAGCGCACCATAGGCGGCGAGTCACCTCGCGCCGACACCGCTCCCGGCATCAGGCCCAAGGAAACAGGTCAAGAGAGTGCTTCGAAGAAGGGCAAGGGACCCGCGAAATGATCGACGAGGTCCGGATGGTGACGCGCCGGTTGCGGGAGTTCCCCGAGGGCTCCTGGACCGTCGAGCGCGCCCTCGACGACGGCGCCTACGAGGCCTCTCGCAAAGCCGTCACGAAGTTGTCGGCAGACGACTGCATTGCGTTGGTCAAGGAGTCGGGGCTTAGAGGTCGTGGCGGCGCCGGCTTTCCCACCGGGATGAAATGGTCGTTTGTTCCCAAGGACGTGTTTCCCAAGTACATCGTGGTCAATCACGACGAGGGCGAGCCGTGCACCTACAAGGACCGGGAGCTCGCCGAGTCCGATCCCCATCAGCTGCTCGAGGGCATCACCATCGCGGCGTGGGCCAACCAAGCCTCCAAGGCGTTCATTTACTGCAGAGGAGAGTTCGCCCTTGGATCCAGGCGGCTCGATCGTGCGGTCAACGACGCCTACGACAGGGGCCTGCTGGGCAAAGGCATTTACGGGTCCGGCTTCGACCTCGACATCATCTTGCATCGCGGCGCCGGGGCCTACATCTGCGGAGAGGAGTCGGCACTGCTGGATTCGCTCGAAGGATTCAGAGGCCAGCCCCGGCTCAGGCCTCCGTTCCCCGCGGTCAAAGGGCTCTACGGCCGTCCCACCGTGGTCAACAACACAGAGACGCTGTCGGCGCTGCCTCACATCGTCAATCACGGCGCCGACTGGTTTCGGCAGTGGGGGACCGAGCGGTCGCCTGGGACCAAGGTGCTGTCGGTTTCGGGCCACGTCGAGCGCCCCGCAAATTACGAGGTCCCTCTGGGTACTCCGCTGAAGGACGTCCTCGAGCTGTCGGGCGGGATGTTGGGCGGTCGTGAGCTCAAGGCCATCATTCCGGGAGGAGCGAGCGCGCCGCTGCTGACCTCGACCGAGATCGCCGTCGACTTCGATGCACTGAAGGAGGCGGGCACGATGCTGGGCTCGGGCTCCATCGTGTTCATGGACGAGACCACCTGCATGGTCAGAAACGCGCTCGTGACGCTCGAGTTCTTCGAGCACGAATCCTGCGGCAAATGCACGCCCTGTCGCGAAGGAACCTGGTGGGCGGTGAAGGTTCTCGAACGCATCGAGCACGGCGAAGGACGAAAAGAAGACATGGACCTGCTCGTCGACATCGCCAACGGCATCGACGGACGGTCGTTCTGCCCGCTCGGCGACGCGGCATCGTGGGCGTTGCGCTCCAACGTTCAACTCTTTCGCGATGAGTTCGAGCGTCACGTCGCAGAGGGACGGTGTCCCTTCGAAGGCGAGCTCACTGCGGTGTCCGGATCGCGCTCCAAGCAAACGGGACTTGGTGATGCCGGAGTCTTGACGCAGCCTTCGGCAGGCATTGCCTCAGACGAGGAGCCTTAGTGCACCTCTTTTCGGTGCAGAGCACTTGATGAGCTCGGACAACGGGCGCGTCGAGCTCACGATCAACGGTCGGGAGGTGTCAGCCGAACCCGGCCGCATCCTCATCGATGTTGCCGAGGAGATGGGTGTGTTCGTGCCGCGCTTCTGCTATCACCCTGGCATGCGCTCGGTGGCGGTGTGCCGAATGTGTCTGGTCAAAGTCGAGGGCCAGAACAAGCTGCTGCCTGCGTGCGCAACTCCGGTTGCAGAAGGCATGAAGGTCGACACCGTAGATGAGACCGCGGTTGATGCCCAGAGAGGGATGCTCGAGTTCCTGCTCATCAACCATCCGCTCGACTGTCCCATCTGCGATCGCGGCGGGGAATGTCCGCTTCAGGACCAGACCTTGAAACACGGCCCCGGCTCCAGCCGTTACGTTGAAGCCAAGCGCACCTACGAGAAGGCACTCGAGATCTCGGATCTCGTCGTGCTCGACCGCGAGCGTTGTGTGCTGTGCTGGCGGTGCGTCCGTTTCTCCGATGAGGTGGCGGGCGACCGCTTCATCCAACTGGTAGACCGCGGATCCGGAACTCAGATCCTGACCTTCAAGGATGAGCCCTTCGACAGCTACTTCTCGGGCAACACAATCCAGATCTGTCCGGTGGGAGCCCTGACATCGAAGCCTTACCGCTTTGTATCTCGTCCCTGGGATCTCATCAGCGCTCCAAGCGTGTGCGCCTACTGCTCGGTCGGCTGCCCGATGACAAACGACGCGCGTTCGGACAAGCTCGTGAGAACACAGGCTCTTCCCAACGAGAACGTCAACGACTTCTGGACCTGCGACAAAGGCCGTTTCGGTTATCACTACGTCGACTCCGAGGAACGGCTGCAGACACCGCTGCTGCGCAAAGGGGATGAGTTCGCGCAAGCCTCCTGGGGCCAAGCGCTCGAGGCCATTGTCGCGCGGCTGCGGGAGGCAAAGAAGATAGGCGTCATCGCCTCGGGACACCTCACTACAGAGGATGCCTGGGCGATCTCCAAGTTGTCGAAGAACGTGCTCGAAACTCCGCACGTGGATGCTCGCATTCAAGATGCGGGTGCGCCCTATGAGCTGGCGCTGGGGCTCACGGGCGCGGCGGGCTCCGATGCGACACTCAACGACCTCGAAAGTGCGCGCACGATTCTGTGGGTGGGTCCCGATCCCAAGGAGACACTGCCGGTCCTCTACTTGAGACTGCGTAAGGCCGCGCTGGACAAGGGCGCCAAGCTGATCGTGTGCTCAGCGCGCCGAATCTCGCTCGATGTCTTTGCCACTCACGTGATCCGCTGTGAGCCGGGAGCAGAGGCCAGGGCCGTTTCCGGACTGATGCGAGCAACCGCGCAGCCGGCCGAGGCGGTCAACGATATCGGCGATCCCTTCGTGGTGGCATGGGGGCCGGCCGCCGCCGGACGCGACGAGAGTCCCATCCTTGAAGCCGTTTTGCAGCTCGCTCGCGAGCGAAATGCAAAGCTGCTGATGTGCCCACCGCATGCAGGGTCGCAGGGAATGCTCGACATGGGCTGTCACCCGTTGTTGGATGCGGGTCACGTGCAGTCTGCTGAGGTGGGCATGGACACGAGAGAGATGCTCGAAGCGGCGGCGGCCTCGGAGCTGGATGCCCTGATGATCTTTGGGGCGGATCCGATCTCTGACTTCCCCGACGCCGACCTGGCGAAGCGGGCACTCGAGAGCGACGTGTTCTCGGTCGTGATCGAGCTTTTCGCCACCGAGACGGCAACCCGTGCCGATGTGGTGTTACCGAGCGCGGCATATGCGGAACGAGAAGCGACGTTCACCAATCTCGAGCGGCGATTGCAGAAGCTCGAACCGCTGCTGGCTCCACCGGGCGCTGCCCTCGAGCCGTGGCGTGCGTGTGCGTCGCTGGCGCGCTCCCTGGGCGCCGATTGGGGTTGGAACGCGTTCGAGGACGTGTGGTCGGACATTCGCGCCAACGTTGCGACCCATTCTTCCATCGAAGTCTCGGATCTCGATCAAGCTTCGCTCGCGCCCCATCCCGGGCAGGAATCGGGCTATGTGTCGAGTCCTGAACACGCCCCTGCTCATGCGGTCGTGGCGGGGCCCGGGGGGCAGTACCCGAAAGGCTTTCGTTCGGGGAGTCCGTTCCAGACCGGCCAGAACTGGCCCTTGTCGTGGGAGCTGCGAGCTTTCGAGGCACGACAGCGCCCCGGGATCATCCCGCCTGCGCCGTCTCCGAACGGCGGGTTCGATGGGAACCCGTCCCCCACATTGCGTTCGGCTGAGGCCGAGGGCTTTGCGCTTTACAGTGGCCGGCTCATCTACGACGAAGGCACGATGGTATCGAAGTCCAGGGCCTTGCGCGGGGTTGCGCGCCCGGCCTTCGTCGAGATGAATCCCGAGGATGCGACAGAGTTGGGACTGTCGGGTGGGGATAGAGCGGTCGTGTCCGGGGCGGGCTTCGAAGCGGAGCTCGAGGTGTTCCTCTCCGACATTTCCAGAGGTGCCGTTTTCATTCCTTTCGATCAGAGAGGGCTCAAGGCCAACCGGCTGATGTCCGGGCTCGACGCCCGAGTTGAGGTCAGAAAGGCGTGAGCGGAGTAGTTGATCTCGTGGGAGCGGTTGCGCTCATCGCCCTCATCAAGGTCACCGTCGTGTTCGTCGCTTTGCTGTTGACCGCGGCGCTCGTGACCTATATGGAACGCAAGGTCATCGCCGATATGCAAGCACGTGTGGGTCCCAACCGATGGGGGCCGTTCGGGTTGCTGCAAGCGATTGCAGACGGCATCAAGCTCTTCTTCAAGGAAGACTTTCGACCCGCGGCCGCCGATCGCTGGACCTATGCGATCGCTCCCGCCGCTGCGATGGTCCCTTCCTTTCTTGCCATCGCCGTGGTCCCCCTTGGCGACCACGTCACCGTCGGGGACCGGCGCGTCGACTTCGTCATCGCAGACATCAACATCGGAATCCTCTATTTCCTGGCGATGGGCTCGTTGGGCGTATACGGGGTCGTGCTGGCGGGTTGGGCGTCCGGCTCGAAGTATCCGCTGCTCGGTGGCGTGCGCTCCACCGCCCAGCTCATCTCTTATGAGATCGCGCTTGGCCTATCCTTGGTGCCCATCGCCTTGGTGGCGGGAAGCCTTTCCCTGAGCGACATCGTCGCGGCGCAAGCAGGCACGATCGGCAACGTCTCCTTCTTCGACGGCATCCCTGTACTGGAACAGTTGCAGGACGTCTTCTCGATTGTGCCGAACTGGTACATCTGGTCGCAATGGCCGGCCTTCGCTATCTTCTTCGTGGCCGGGATCGCAGAGACCAACCGGGCCCCCTTCGATCTCCCTGAAGCGGAGACCGAGCTGATCGCCGGCTATCACACCGAGTACTCAGGGATCCGCTTCGCGATGTTCTACCTCGGCGAGTACATCCACGTGGTGGTCATCTCGTCGGTCGCGGTGAGTCTTTTCTTCGGAGGCTGGCATGGTCCCGGACCCGGCTTCTTGCCGTGGCTGTGGCCGCTGCTGTGGTTTCTTGCGAAGACCCTCGTCTTCGTCTATCTGTTCATCTGGCTCCGAGCCACGCTTCCGCGCTTGCGCTACGACCGCCTGATGTGGCTCGGATGGAAGCGGCTGATTCCAGCCGCTCTCTTGTGGATAGTCGTCACCGCGACGGTAAACACGGAAGGCGTGTCGCGCAACATCCGCTTGGCGGTATTCATAGTTCTGGCGGGGCTGATCCTGGCCTGGGTGAGCCGCGGAGACCCTCGTCTCGCTTTCGCCGTGACCCCTCAGAGAGGACGCAGCCGTGGCTCTGCCTGAGATCTTGACCGGAATGAAGGTAGTCATCAAGAGCGTGTTCAAACGCAAGGACACGGTCGCCTATCCCGAGGTGCGAAGGCAGCCCTTTCCCCGGTTCAAGGGGCGGCACATTCTCGACCGTCATCCCGATGGGCTCGAGAAGTGCATCGGATGTGAGCTCTGCGCAGGTGCCTGTCCAGCAGATGCGATCTACGTCGTCGGGGCAGAGAACACACCGGAGGCCCGCTTTTCCCCGGGCGAACGCTACGCGCAGATCTACCAGATCAACTACTTGCGTTGCATATTCTGCGGGCTCTGCGTCGAAGCATGTCCGACCGAGGCGCTGCTTATGACCACCGAGTATGAGATTTCGGGGCCCTCCAGGGAAGGTCTCATCTACACCAAGGACCAGCTCATCATCGACGAGCCCATCAAGCGTCATTGGAAGACGAAGAAAGAGGTTCCCGCCACGGTGAGTCTGGGTGAGGATCTGGAGAGAAAGCGCGGAGGATGAACCTCGAGTACGTCGTCTTCGGGGTGATGTTCGTGATGGCGCTGGGGGCGTCTCTGGCTATGTTGTTCGCGCGCAACGCCGTCCACGCGGCCCTCTTCTTGGTCGTCACCCAGGTCGCGCTGGCGCTGGGATTCCTGCTGCAAGGCGCCTTCTTCGTGGCGGCCGTGCAGATCATCCTCTACGCCGGAGCCATCATGGTGCTGTTTCTCTTCGTCATCATGCTTCTGGGCGTGGATACGCGTGAGGCGCTCATCGATCCTCTGCCGGGCCAGCGCCCGCTCGCCATCGGCTTGGGCGGCCTGCTGGCAGCCGAGATTTTGTGGGTCGCAGTCAGGGGCGTGGAGCTTGCCGCGGGAGGTGGGGATCAAGGGGGCGCGCTTACCCAGCTCAACCAGAATCCGGGCAACGTCAAAGCGCTTGCGGCCGAGTTGTTCTCCCGCTACCTGCTGCCGTTCGAGGCAACCTCGGTGCTGCTCGTGGTCGCAATCGTGGGGGTCATGGTGCTGGCCCGGCGCATCGGCAGGGTCCCGGGCGCAGTCACCGGCGACCCCGAGAGTGGAAACCGGAGTGACAAAAGCGGAAGCGGCAGTGACAAAGAGGGGGCCGCGGCGTGAGCGTGGCTCCCGGCTACTACCTCGCTCTAGCGGGGTTGATGTTTTCGATCGGAGTAGTGGGCGCGCTCACAAGGAAGAACGCCATCGTGATCTTCATGTTCATCGAGCTGATGCTCAACGCGATCAATCTCATTTTCGTCACGTTTTCTCGCATGTGGGGGCACGTCGACGGCCAGATTCTCGTCTTCTTCGTGCTTGTGGTAGCCGCCGCGGAAGTGGTCGTGGGGCTCGCCATAATCCTCGTGATCTCGAGGCGGAGAGGCACGGCGAACGTCGACGATGTGAGCCTTCTGAAATGGTGAGCGTGTGATCGACCTGGCTCCCTATGTGATCGCTCTGCCGCTGGCCGGGGCGCTGATCCTGATGATCTTCGGCAAGCGCATCGGTGATTCTGCGGGAATCATTGCGTCCGCAGCCATAGGAGTTCCTTTCCTCCTGGGGGTGGCGATGCTCGTCGATCTTCTGGGGCGTCACGCCGAGGAGCGTTCGGTCGTCGTCACGGCCTTCGAGTGGATCACAGTGGGCGAGTTCGAGGCGACCGCCAGGCTTCTGATCGACCCCCTGTCGATCGTCATGGTGCTGGTGGTCACGGGCGTCGGTACCTTGATCCATGTCTATTCGATCGGCTACATGCATGGAGAGGCGCGCTACGCCCGGTTCTTCTCCTACCTCAACCTGTTCGCGGCGTCGATGCTGCTGTTGGTGCTGGCCGACAACCTCCTCTTGCTCTATGTCGGCTGGGAGGGGGTGGGCCTGTGCTCGTACCTGTTGATCGGCTTCTGGTTCGAGCGACCCGCCGCGGCCAACGCGGCCAAGAAGGCGTTCATCGTCAACCGTGTCGGAGATTTTTCTTTCCTGATCGGGATCTTTGTCCTGTCGGCCTCCGCCGGCTCGCTGACAGTGGGACAGGTGAACGGCCAAGCCGGAGGCATGACCGCGGGCGTGGCCACCGCCGCGGCCCTCCTGTTGTTCGGAGGCGCCACCGGTAAGAGCGCCCAGATCCCTCTCTACGTGTGGCTTCCCGATGCTATGGAAGGACCGACCCCGGTCTCGGCCTTGATCCACGCGGCCACGATGGTGACCGCCGGTGTCTACATGATCGCTCGCTTCTCGCCGGTGTTCGAGGCATCCGGTGGAACGGCCCTTCTCGTGGTCGCCTGGATCGGCGCCTTGACCGCGTTGTGGGCCGGTTTGTTGGCGACCGCCGAGTATGACATCAAACGGGTGCTCGCCTACTCGACCGTGTCGCAGCTCGGTTACATGTTCCTGGCTCTGGGCGTGGGGGCTTACTCCATCGCGATCTTCCATCTCGTTACGCACGCATTCTTCAAGGCGCTCATGTTCTTGGGGGCCGGATCGGTCATGCACTCCTTGGGGGGCGAGACCGACATGCGAAGGATGGGGGGTTTGCGCAAGGCGATGCCGGTGACCGGCTGGACCTTCATGATGGGCTGGCTCGCCATCTCCGGCATCATCCCCTTCTCCGGGTTCTTCTCGAAGGACGCCATCCTTGCCTCGGCCTGGCACGAAGGTCAGTTCCTGCTGTGGCTCATCGGAGCCGTCACCGCGGCACTTACCGCCTTCTATATGTCGCGACTCTACTTTCGAGTGTTCGAGGGCAAGTTGGTCACCCCCGGGGACCTCCACATTCACGACGCGCCCCCGAGCATGTCGGCAGCGTTGATTCCGTTGGGCGCGCTTGCGGTCGTAGGTGGGGTGCTCAACCTCCCGGGATTATTGACCTTGGAGGTTTTTCTTGAGCCCGTGGTGGGTCACTCGGAGGTGCCCGGCGGCATCGTCCCATGGATTCTGGGCGCCATTGCTCTGGCCGCGGGCGCTGCCGGAATTTCCGCCGCGCGCTTTCTCTATGCCCTCCCATCAGGACAGAAGCTGTTGGAAACCTTGCACGAACGCTTTGCCCCAGTTGTGTCTGCAACCCAGCACAAGTTCTACGTCGACGAGCTCTATGGGCGCGCGATAGTGCTTCCGGGCAAGGCCTTTGCGAGTCTCTGCGCCGATGTTCTCGACGCCCGGATCGTGGATGGTGCGGTCAACGGGGTCGCCCGGCTGGTGGCTCAGTCCTCCTGGGTCCTGCGGCGTGTGCAGACGGGCTACATCCGCAACTATGCCTTGACGTTTCTGTTCGGGGTCGTCGTCGCCTTCTCGCTATTGGCGTTCAGGAGCGTGCTGTGAGCGGCTTCTCGCTGCTCGATCTGGTG
>JALZJN010000294.1 GCA_030859735.1 Actinomycetota bacterium | reverse complement strand
TGTACCACTCGGAGGTGGTGCCGTTGAGAGACACGCTCCAGCCGCCCTCGTGCACCAGCTTGTGGTGGAAGGTGCACACCAGCACGAGGTTGTCGTAGTCGGTGGGCCCTCCCCTCTTCCCAGTGATGGATGTGGTGCGCCTTCAGGAACATCCTGGTCCCGCAACCGGGAAAGGTGCAGCCGTAGTCTCGGCGCAGCAACTGGCGCTGCAGCCAGCGGGGGACGTTGCGGGATGCCCTGCCGATCCCGAGGGCGTTTCCCTCTCTGTCTGAGAGCAGGTACTGGAGACGGGCGTCGCAGGTAAGTCTCTGGGCGATGTCGGGATGAAGCCCCAGGCCCCCCTCGATCTCGGCCGAACCCAGCCCCCGGCCGGCGATGGTGGCATGGACCACGACCGTGGACCGCTCCGCGTCGGGGTCTGCTGCGATCGCTTGGGAGGATGGCACAGTCGGAGGGGGGCTCCTCTTCGAGTAGGGACTGAGGCAGGCGCTCTGCCGCTCTCTCGAGCGCTTTTATTAGGGCGCCGCCCTCGGCCGCCGGCAGCAGGCCCTCGAAGCCCAGACTGGTACCTCCCTGTTCCCACGCCACTTAAGGAAGCGGGCCCGCTCTGCGGTGCGGACCTCATCTAGCTGAGGCCGGTTGAAGACATCGGCCCGCTGCCTCACCGTGCCCAGCGTTACCCGCCGAGCCCACGTGATCAGCTCCTGCTCGGTATCGGGGGTGGCGAAGCGGCACAGCTCGACGACCTTGTCGAGACCGAGCCGCCCGCTCTGCAGTGCCTCAGAGATAAGGAGAAGCTTGGAGAGGGCATGCGAGGCCACGACCCAGCGAGCCGCGCTCCACTGGGAGATGCCGAGCTGACCCGCCACCCACTGCGCCTGTCCCTGCAGCCGTCGTCACGCCACAGCTTGCGCTCGTCCAACTCTGCGATGACTGTGAGGATGGTGCGGTGGCGGACGCACAGCCCTTCGTGGAGGTCCTGCAGGCCCTCGACCAGCTCACTGTCGCGACGGCTTTGGTCTTGTTCCACCCGCAATACCTCTTTGACTCGGCCCCTTCTACTTCCTGCATTCTATCGAACGTTCGATAGTCAAGCGGCTCCGCGACATTGTTCCGCGCCTAACGACTCAGCCCCAGCACCACTTCGACTGCCCCCTGAAGCAACTCAACGGACTCCTGCAGCTCCGAGTCGGTGATTACCAGCGGTGGTCCCAGCATCACCAGGTCGCCGTCGTCCCCGTCGGCGCAGCCTGTCGATGGGTAGACCAGCAGGCCCGCGTCGAAAGCCGCGGCCACAATGCGTTCGGTGACCCTCTCGGCCCGGGCAAAGGGCGCCTTGGTATCGCGATCTGCCACGAACTCGATCCCCGCCATCAAGCCGAGCCCGCGCACATCACCGACATATGAGTGAGCGCCAAGTTGCCCGTCCAGCAACGTCCGCAGTCGTTCTCCCTTGGCACGACTGGCGTTGACGAGATCGTGCGTGCGCAATTGCTCGACCACGGCGAGGCCCACGGCGGCGCCCACCGGTGAATGCGAATAGGTGAAACCATGGACGAACCCGCTTGTAGAGACCGCGTCGTAGACGCTTCCCGAGCACGCCGCAAAGCCGAGCGGCCAGTAACCCGAGGAAGCGCCCTTTCCGGCCACCACGATGTCGGGCTGGAGGCCCCAGTGCTCACAGGCAAACCACCGGCCCGTGCGGCCGAATCCGGTCATGACCTCGTCTGCGATCAGCAACACACCGTGCGAACGGCACACTCGTGACACGGCGTCCCAATAGTCATCGGGAGGGACGGCCGCGCCCAGTGTCGCCCCGGCCACCGGCTCGGCGATGAAGCAGGCCACCGAATCCGGCCCCTGCTCGACTATCGCTCGATCGAGCTGTTCGGCGAGAGCCCGACCGCATCCCTGAGGGTGCTCCTCGCGCTCGCAACGGTACTCGTAGGGAGCTCCCACTCTCACGGTGCGTCCCAACCAAGGCTCATAAGGAACACGCAGAGGTATGCGACCTGACGCGTCGAGCGCATTCAGCGAGTTGCCATGATAGGAACCCGAGCGCGCGATCACCTTGTGACGTCCTTCGTCCCCGCGCGCGAGATGGTAGGCGCGCGCCAGCTTCAGCGCAGTTTCCACGGCTTCGCTGCCTCCCGACACAGTGTAGATGCGCGCATCTTCGAGTGGAAGGATCTCGGCCAGTGCACCTGAATAGTCCTCCAGCGCGGCGGTAGTGAACTGAGTACCGTGCACGTAGGCAACGTCGTGTTGTTGTCGCGCCAGCGATTTGATGACCGCCTCGTTGCCATGCCCAACACCCACTACGATCGCGCCGCCGCAGGCGTCTATGTAGCGCTTGTCGTCGTGATCGTAGATCATCGCCCCTTCGGCCCGTCGCGCTAGCGGCAGTGAGCGGCCGGTGACGCGCGGAAACACGCTCGAATGCATCAGCCGCCGCGAGTGTAGATACCTTGGGGATCGAGCTGCTCCCGCATGACGCGCAGTTCCTGCTCGGTGGGAGCCGGCGTCTCGCTCACACGCTCGCCGACCACCAGCTCCCACGAAGTCGCCTCCCGAACGTGGTCGAGCGACACGCCTTGATGGAGGCTGGAGAGGTACATCTCGCCCGAGTCGTCGTCAAACTCGTACATGCCCAATCCGGTGACGACCACGGAGGGACCCGCTCCCCAATGCGCCGGGCGTTTGCCTGTCAGGTGGCCTGGACTGGTGCGAAAGTCGATCTTCTCCACGAATGTGCGTGTGGACTGAGGCATGATCACGAACACCTTGCGAGCGTTGATAGCGATCTCGCAGGCTCCGCCCGATCCCGGGAGCCGCACTTTGGGATTGGAGTAGTCGCCTATCACGGTCGTGTTCAGGTTCCCGAAGCGGTCGATCTGTGAACCCGAGAGGAAGGCGACGTCCACCAGGCCACCCTGCAGGTAATACGCGAACAGCTCGAACATGCTGCAGACCGAAGCAGCCCCGGTGACGAGGGAGGGGTCACCGATCGACAGAGGCAGACGCTCGGGAACGGCCCCGAACACGCCCGCTTCGTAAACCAGTTCGAGGTCGGGAGCGACGGTTCGTCGCGCCAGGTTGCAGGCAATGTTCGGAGGCCCGATGCCCACGAAACATACTCGCTCGCCGGCCAGATGACGGGCGGAGGCAACGATCATCGTCTCGGTGCGCGAGGCAGCCTCCATCACTTGTACCCACCGTAGTTCACGGGCTCGGACCAGCGCTCGGTAGGAGTGAGCCGCTCCCAGCGCTCCTCACCGAGCTTTGCGACGTAGTCCTGATGCGAGGACAGCGAATAGATCCATTCGTCGAGCCAGCTCTCGAGTCGGGCAGCGTCGCGCGCTATCGCATCCCACTCGACATAGAAGCGGTTGTCGCGATCGTAGTAGCCTTGCGCGTACGACGGATGGCAGGCGCGCGGCTCGACTACAACGGCATCCACAATCAATCCGGGTATGACGGTTCGGTTCGGATCGGAGCGCACCACCGAGTCGTCGACCAGCTCTTCGCACACAACGATCACCCGATCGGCCGCGAACGCAACCTCCTTCTGGCAACCGAGCAGGCCCCAGATCTGGGAATCACCGCCGCCTGAGGCACGCTGGACATGAACGATCGCCACATCGGGGTTGAGCGGCGGGACTGCATATACGGTTTCATCCCCATAGGGGGAGGAAATCTCCACGATCCGGGGGTTGGCCGCGGGTAAATCGCTCTCGTAATAACTCCGCAACGGCCAGAACGGGAGCTTGGAGGCACCTGCCATGTAGCGGCCGACCATGCCGAAGTGACTGTACTCCTCTAACTCCAGGGGGGCGGGTTCGGCCCGTTCCACCCGGCGCCGGATCGCGTGCAACGAACCCACGCCGGGGTTTCCCATCCACGAAAAAACGAGCTTGCTGCACACCCCGGCTGCGATCATCTGGTCGTAGACGACGTCGGGGGTCAGACGGGCGAGCGTGAGATCACGCTTTCGCTGTCGGATTATCTCGTGGCCCGCAGCGAAACAGATCAGGTGCGTGAAGCCTTCGATCGCTACCACGTCGCCGTCCCGCACGAGGTCGGCGACTGCTGAGCTCATCATCGTCACCTTGCCGGAGTTGCTCACCCTTGTTCAGGCTGTAACTGCGGCACAGGCCTGGTCGAAGATGCGCAGGCCCGCGTCGGCCTGTCGCTCGTTGATCACCAGCGGTGGCGACATGCGTATTGCATGATCTCCCGCCTGAAGCAACAGCGCGCCGCGCTCGAACGCCGCCTTCTCGACCTGATCGGCGATCTCCGCGCTCGAGAAATCGACACCGAGCATGAGACCGAGCCCCCTGACCTCGGTAATGAAATCGTGGCGGGCCGCCATGTTCAAGAGTCCGTCCTTGAGCAGCTCGCCGATCTTTGCCGCGTTCGCCTGCAGTTCGCCTTCGATGAGATCGATGGTGGCGAGAGCAGCGGCGCATGAGACGGGGTTACCGCCGTAGGTGGAGCCGTGGCTGCCCTTGGGCCACGTCATCAGCTCCGAACGTGCGGTCATGGCCCCGAGGGGCATGCCGCTGGCGATGCCTTTGCCGGACAGAACGATGTCGGGTTCGATATCGAAGTGCTCGATCGCCCACATCTTGCCGGTTCGTCCCATGCCACTCTGCACCTCGTCGGCGACCAGCAGAATGCCGTGCTCGTCGCACATGTCTCTCAGCATCTGCATCCAGCTTCGCGACGGCACGACGTAGCCCCCTTCGCCCAGAA
Source organism: Actinomycetota bacterium (assembly GCA_030859735.1). Taxonomy (GTDB): domain Bacteria; phylum Actinomycetota; class CADDZG01; order CADDZG01; family WHSQ01; genus JACDAL01. The sequence continues at coordinate 15,534 of JALZJN010000294.1, read as the reverse complement.
CCGGCTCGACCACTATGCAGGCGAGCTCGGAGGGCTTGATCAGCCGCTTGAAAATGACCTCCTCGATGTAGCCGGGGGAATCCGGGTGCTCGAGGTCAGAAAACGAGTAGAGACAGTCGGCATAGGGCGCGTGCACCACGCTCGGCAGCATCGGACCGAACCCTGCCCGGTAGTTCGCCTTCGATGCACCCAGCGTCACGCTCCCGTAGGAGCGCCCGTGAAAGGAACCGAAGAACGCCAGCGCGTACTGTCTGCCGGTGTGGTTGCGTGCAAGCTTCAGAGCCGCTTCGATGGCCTCGGTGCCCGAGTTTGCAAGGAACGTCCTCGTGTCACTCATGGGGGCGATGTCGTCGATTCGAGAGCACAGCTCGGAGTAGATCGGGAGGTAGAAGTCACTCGCGGAGTAGTGCAACAGCTTGTTTGCCTGACGAGTGATGGCCTCGGTAACGAGCGGATGAGCGTGACCCGTCGAGCACACTGCGATGGCCGAGTTCAGATCGAGAAAAAGATTGCCGTCGACGTCTTCGACCATGACGCCGGCACCGCGCTCAGGCGCGAAGGGATAGGCGCGCGGAAGCGAGGGGCTCGTCAGCCGCTCGTCGCGCTCGACCACCGCCCGGGTGTTCGGTCCGGGGATGGGCGTGACGAGCCGGGGCTCGTCGAGGCCCGCCAGCTCATCGTAGGAGAGACTCACTACTCCTCCACCACAGTCTGGCTCTGTTCTCTCAGATAGAGCTGCGTGTAGTAGAGGCCGCCGCCGGCCTTGCCGCTGCTACCCGACCCCTTCCAGCCGCCGAAGGGCTGCACCCCCGGCCATGCCCCCGTAGTTGCGCCGGCCCGCCGGTTCACGTAAACGACGCCGGCTTCGATCTCGGTCAAGAAACGATCGACCTCTTGTGAGTCCTCGGAGTAGAAACCGGCGGTAAGCCCGTAGGGCGTGTCGTTGGCAAGCCGCAACCCTTCGTCGATCGAGTCCACGGGAGCGACTGCCACGAAGGGCAGGAACAGCTCTTCTTCGAACAAGCGCGAATTGAGCGGCACCTCTACTGCCGTGGGCTGCACGAAGTTGCCGCGCTCGAAGCCATCCCCGGTGATGCGCTCGCCACCGACCAAGATCTTGCCTTCGGCACGCGCATCGTTGGCCGCCTGCTCGAAACGCTTCACTGCCTCCTGATCGATGACCGGGCCCATGTAGACGCCGGGTTCGTTCGGGTCGCCGATAACGAGCTTCTCAGCCTTTTGTTTCAGTGCGGCCACAAAATCGTCGTAGACCTCGCGTTGGACGTAGGCCCGGGAACAGGCCGAGCACTTCTGCCCCGAGTAACCGAAGGCGGAGCGCAGGACGCCGTCGGAGGCCTTGTCGAGATCGGCCTTGGCGGAAACGATCGCAGGGTTCTTGCCCCCCATCTCGCAGATAACGGGGCGAGGATAGTTCTTGCCCGCACCTCTATAGATCTTCATACCGACTTCGTAAGAGCCGGTGAAAGTGATCCCATCGACTCCGGGATGCTCGACCAGCTCCTTGCCCACGATCTCACCGACGCCGGTCAGCACGTGGAAGGCGCCGGCCGGGACTCCTCCTTCACGCAGTATCTCGTAGAGCTTCAGTCCCATCAGGAAGCCCTGTTCGGAGGGCTTGAGCACAACTGTGTTGCCGGCCACGAGCGCACCCCCGACCGGTCCTCCCGACAGGGCGCTGGGATAGTTGAACGGGCTGATCACGGCCCAGACGCCGTAAGGGCGAAGCACGCTCTTCGTGTGCTCCTGTGGGCTGAGCTGTCCCATGGCCACCGAGAACCCCTCGTTCTCCGTCATCTGGTGGCAGTAGTAGCGGATGAGATCGGCGGCTTCCTCGACCTCACCCAGCGACTCGAGCTGGTTCTTGCCCACCTCGAAACCAGTCAGTGCTGAAAGCTCGTAAGCGCGCTCGGAGATCAGATCCGCAACGCGATTCATGATCTCGACACGCTCCTGCCAGGGCTTGCCGGACCATTCCGGAAAGGCCTCCCCGGCCGCCGCCACAGCATCGTGTGCATCTTGTACCGTTGCCAGGGAGAAACGCCCGATCACCAAGTCGTGATCGATCGGCGAGTGCTCCTCCATCGTGCCCTCGCCCCTTCGTTCCTCGCCGTTCACGCAAAAGGGATGGTCCTTGCCGAGCCACGATCGGGCCTCCTCGACTCCCCTCTTGAAGCTCTCGACGAGCTCGTCTGAGTCCGCCGACATGGTCGCGTAAGTGACCTTGAACGCCATTGTCCCCTCCCGTTACTAGTGCCCGACTGGACCTAAGCCGTGATCCCTTGCGCAATGCGGTCTCGCCAGTAGTCCTGACCTTCCTGCGGCAATGTATAGACCGGATCGTAGTACTCGTGCGGATGCTGGACGGCGTCATCTGCCGCGTCGCCCTCGATGCCCGTCCTGTAGTTCTTGGTCCAGTAAGAGACTCCGTTGCTGCGGTCGTAAGCATCGACCTGGTGAATCCACCGCTTGCCTACGAACGGCACATCGCAGACGACGCGCGGCGTGGCGAAGCCCGGTAGATAGCCCATGATCGAGTGCTGCAGTGCCTGCGCTTCGTGGACTGCCAGCCGCCAATGCTCGGCGTTCGGGATCATGTCGCACATGTAGAAGTAGTAGGGCATGACCTTGGCGTCGTCCAGCAGCGCGAAACAGAGATCAAGGAGCGATTCGGGAGTGTCGTTGACGCCGCGCATCAAGACCCCCTGGTTGCGCACGTCCCGAAAACCCATATCGAGCAGCGCTCGGACCGCCTTGGCGACCAGCGGAGTCACGGATGCTGCGCTGTTGACGTGCGCATGGATCGCAATGTCCACTCCGCGCTCGTCGGCCTTTCTAGCAACACGCTCCAGCCCAGCGAGGACGTCTTCTTGCAGGAAGTGTTGAGGAAGTCCCATGAGGCCCTTGGTGGCGAGCCTGATGTCGCGGATGTTCTCGATGTCGAGCAACTCTGACACGAAGTGCTCGAGGTGGGCGATGGGCAGGTTGGCTACATCTCCTCCTGACACCACCACATCTCTGACGGTGTCGGTGGCGCGCAGATACTCCAGGATCGCCGCATAACGTTCCTTCTGCTTCATCTCGAAGCGGTACTTGAGAACCTGCGGGACGCTGTTGCCCACCAGGTCCATGCGCGTGCAATGTCCGCAATACTGCGGGCAAGTGGACAGCAGCTCGGCCAGAACCTTGGTGGGATAGCGATGAGTGAGCCCCTCCACGGCCCACATGTCCGCCTCGTGCAAGCTGTCGCGCTCGGATAAAGGATGACTCGGCCATTCCGAGTGGCGGTCCGAGAAGCAGGGAATCATGTAGCGCCTGATGGGGTCGCCCCAGAGGTCGTTCTCGTCTATTGTGTTGAGCATCTGGGGCGGGATAAGCATCGACATCGTCGCTCGCTCGCGCTGATCTCTCGTGATGTCCTCCGTGAGCGCTTCGGGCAGGAGGTCCCCGTACACGCGCCGCAGCTGGTCGAGGTTCTTGACGCTGTGGAGGCGCTGCCACTTGGCGCTGGCCCACTGCTCCTCGGTGACGTCTGAGTAGCCGGGGAGACGGCGCCAGTCGGGCTCGGCGAAGTCCCGCCGCCGGCCCTTGTACTTGTAGGGCTGGGGAACGGCCGCGGCACGCGGGCGCCGGCCGGCCAGCTTGGTGGTCGGTGTGGTCACGCCTCGGCCCTCCTCTCTGATCGTTCGCCGTCGATTACTTGCTGTATCGTCGGTTACCCGGAACAATATTAGGTGAAACTCTATTACAACGGAAGGAGATTCGGCTAGTGCCCCCAAGCGGGCTGGACGCCAAGGATCGAGCGATCCTCTCGGCCCTTCAGGGGGACGCCCGGCTCGCCTACGCCGAGATCGGCAAGCGGGTCGGCCTGGCCGCCTCCTCGGTCCACGATCGCATCCGCAAGCTCGAGCGTTCCGGCGTCATCACCGGATACGGGGCCGAGGTCGACTACGAGCAGGCGGGCTACCCGATCAGCGCCTTCGTTAGCCTGGCGCTGCGCCCGGGCTCGCCCCCGGACGTGCCCGAGCGGATCGCCGAGCTTGGGCTGGTCGAGTCATGCTATTCGGTAGCGGGCGACAACTCCTACGCCCTGATGATCCGGGCTCCCTCGACCAAGGCGCTGGAGGAGCTGCTCGACGACCTGCGGAACCGGCTCGAGGTCACGACCCGGAGCACGATCGTGCTATCGACGCCCTTCGAGCGGCGGCCGCTGCTCTGAGGGCCCGGTTGGTCGGGCTGCGAGTCGGGCCGAGGTTTGGTACGGAACGCGGGCTAAGGGCGCGTCGCGTACCAAAGCTGGCTGGGGTTACGAGAACCGAGGGCCAGATACCAGAACTCTTGTAGACTAACCGGACTAAGTCTCTAAAACTAGGAGGTGCGGTGCTAGTCAACATCCACGAGGCCAAGACTCACTTTTCACGCCTTCTGGAGAGGGTCGCCCGGGGGGAGGAAATTGTAATAGGGAAGGCGGGAAAACCAGTGGCCAAGCTGATCCCTTACAGACAAGCGGAGGGCGCCCGCTCGCCCGGCGGCTGGGAGGGGCGCGTACGCATCGCCTCGGACTTCGACGAACTTCCCCCCGAAATAGCTTCGGCCTTTGGCGCTGAGGGCGGGTGAGGCTGCTCCTTGATACCCACGTGCTGCTGTGGTGGCTGTCGAACGATCCCTCCCTCCCCCCTGAAGCGGAATCCGCAATCGCCGACCCCGGCGCCACTGTGTTCGTCAGCGCAGCGTCGGCATGGGAGATAGCGATCAAACAGGCACTCGGTAAGCTCGACGCTCCAAACGATCTGGAAAACCAGGTTGAGGTGAACCGCTTCGAGGCCCTTCCGATAACGATCTCACACGCTTATTCGGCCGGTGCGCTGCCGCGCCACCACGATGATCCTTTCGATCGGATGCTGGTGGCACAGGCGCTGGCCGAAGGCCTGACGATCGTCACTCGGGACTCTCGGCTGAGCCGCTATGGAGTGCCCACGCTGTCCGCATGAGCCACGCAGGCTCGGCCCCTCACGGCCCCGAGCGGCGCCCCAGAACGAACACGACCACGATAACGATCACCACGATCACTGCGATCTCGAAGGGGCCGATCACGGCTGCGGCCCAATGAGCTTGCGCCCGATGATGTGGCGTTGGATCTGGTTGGTGCCCTCCACGATCTGCAGGCCCTTGGCGTCGCGCATGAAGCGCTCGACCGGATACTCCGTGACATAGCCGTAGCCGCCGTGGAGCTGCACCGCGTCGGTGGTCACTCTCATCGCCATGTCGGTGCAGAACAGCTTGGCCTCCGCCGCCTGCAGCGAGTAATCGAGGCCCGCGTCGCGCAAGCGGGCGGCGTGCCGGTAGAGCGCTCGGCCGGCCTCGATGCCCGTGGCCATGTCGGCAAGCATGAAGCGGATGCCCTGATTGTCCGCCACCGGGCGGCCGAACTGCTCCCGCTCCTTGGTGAACTCGAGGGCCGCGTCGAACGCCGCTTGGGCCAGGCCCACCGCGCAGGCCGCCATTCCCAGCCTCCCCGAGTCCAGCGACGCCAGCGCGATCTTGAAGCCGTCCCCCTCTTCCCCCAGCCGGCGCGCCTCGGGGACGACGGCCTTGTCGAGGACGAGCTGCCAGGTCGGCGACGAGCGCCATCCCATCTTGTCTTCCTTCTTCGATCCGAAGAAGCCCTCGGTTGTCTGCTCGACAAGGAAAGCGCTGATTCCTTGGGGGCCGGAACCGCCGGTACGAGCCATGACCAGCACCACGTCGGCTTCGGCCCCCCGAGTGCAGAACACCTTGCCGCCACTGAGTTCGTAGGTGCCGTTGCGCAGTACTGCCTTCGTGCTCAAAGCGGCCGCGTCCGACCCAGATGCAGGCTCCGACAGCGAGAAGGCGCCGTACCACTCCCCCGAGGACAGCCTCGAGAGGACGTCACGCTTCTGTTCGGCGGTGCCGAAGGCGTCGATCGCGAAGGCACACAGCGTGTGGACGGAGAGCCCTACCGCTAGACCCAGGTAGGCGTGAGCGAGCTCCTCTATCAACAGCAGATAGGTGACATAGCTCTGCCCCGCTCCGCCGTGCTCCTCGGGAAAGGGAAGCCCGCACAGACCCAGCTCCGCAAGCTGCTTGTAGAGAGGGAGGGGGTCCTCGCCCCGGGCCTCGTAGGTCTCTGCCGCCTGGCGGGCCTCCTTGGCGGCTAACTCACGAACCAGCGAGACGACCGCGCGCTGGTCCTCGTCCAACAGCGCCATGGAGGCGGGCATGTGCGGGACAATAACTGAATAAGAGCCACAGAATCCGCCTGGGGGGCCGTGCCGTGAGGATCGAAAACCGCAAGGGAGAGTCCCTGTCCGAGGCGACCGTGACCGTCGACGACAACGAGCTCGTCGACCTGCTGCAGGGCCTCGCCGACGTGATCGAGGACAAGCGCGAGCACCTCCACTTCTCACAGGCGGGGGGGCCGGAGCTGGTCGTCAGGCGCAGCGCCGACGCAGACGTGGACCCGCTCCGGCACCAGATGGATTGGTGGGTGGGCCCGGCCGTGCTGGCGCTGGTGCTGTTCGTGATATTGGGGGCCGCGACCTTCGTGCGCTGGGCAGTGGGCCTGCTCTAGTCCGACTGTGACTCGATCCAACGAAGGGCCTCCGGTCCGGGAATCGAGAACCCGGCGGCGGCCTTGAGTAGTTGGACGGGATCCCCGGTCGGAGGTTTTTCCGGGCAGGGTTGGCGGTCGGGTCTGTCGGCATCCACCACACAGAAGAGGTACGAGCCGCCTGCCTTCGGAACACGCAGGAGGCTGAATCGTTGCTGATAGCTGACCTCACCGTTGTTCAAGGCAACAAGCTGCGCCAAGCTGTGCTGGTCGTGATTCCACAATCGGCGGACACCGCCATCGACCTCCACGAGTACAAGACCGTCCGGCCCGACCTCGAGAAGGTGTCCTTTGACGGGCAGATCTGTTTCGCTCTCCTCCGAAAGTCGCGCCTGAATGTAGTGAACGTCGTGGCCTCGAGCATAAGTGCCGCACGAAAAAGCAGCACCCCTCTGATTGACAATCATGCTTCCTCCCATCGCGTGGCTTTCGCACCTTGCCTCAGGCAGGTTGCGGCGGCGTCACAGGGCCACGTCCCTCGACCGCTCTGAATGGTGAAGCAATGATACCCAACCACAGCGACATCGGAATGCGTCAGCCGGTCAGACCTTGAGCCTCAGCACGTCCTTCAACAACTCGAATGTCGCCGGCGTGTGCCCCAGGAGCTCGCCGTCGGCCTCGATCGGCAGCGGCCACTCGGAGGTGATCGAGGCGCGCACCCGTTTGGCCTCGAGCACATCCGGGTGCGGCACGTGCTCTCCTCGGTAGACCTTGGGCCACTGCGCCAGCATCTCGACCTTGGAGGTGTGCTGAACCTGGATGTCGAGCAGGCCGTCGGTGGGAGCGGCGCGCGGGGCGATCTTCATCCCCGAGCCGAAGAACTGCCCATTGGCGACGACGAGGTTGAACATGTCGCCCTCGTAGGTGCGGTCGACGAGATCTACTTTCACTTGGGACTTGCGAGCGGGCATCAACGCCAGCCACAAGGCCAACGGATAGAGCAAAGGGCCGAGCATGCGGGGCAGGGAGGAAGCCCGGCGGGCGACGGCCGCACCTAGCCCCACCTCGGCGATATTGCAGAAGTAGCGGGTGGCCCGCCCTCCATCGATTTCGTAGGTGACCTTGCCGATGTCGATCGCAAACGACTCCGGCCCGTCAAGATGAGCTGCGGCATGGGCGGGCAGAGCCGGTATCCCGAAGGTCTTGATGAAGTCCGAAGCCGTGCCCGAGGCGGCGACTCCGAGCACGGCGTCGGCTCTCACCAGAACGTCGTCCTCGATCATGCCGTTGACGACCTCGTGGATGGTGCCGTCACCCCCCACCGCTACGAGAAAACGGCGGCCGTTCTTCAGGGCCGAGCGTGCGATCTCCGATGCGTGGCCACGATGCTCGGTGAAGACGACCTCGTGCTCGATGGCGCGTGCATCGAGGTGGCGCTGCAACTCGACGACGTCACGGCGGGCCGCGCCCGCACCCGCGCGAGGATTGCAGATCAACAAGGGGGGCCCGTAGACCGAGGCCATCAGGCCTCACCGACCTCGCAGACGGCGCCGGACGGTCCTAGACCCGTTCGATGATCGTGGCGATCCCCTGGCCGACCCCGATGCACATCGTCGCGAGCCCGTAGCGGCCACCGCGACGCCCTAACTCGTGGACCAGCGTGGTGAGGATACGCGCGCCGGAGCAACCCAGCGGGTGGCCCAGCGCGATCGCGCCGCCGTTGACGTTGACCTTGATTGGATCCAGGCCCAGCTCTCTCATGCAGGCCAGCGACTGTGCCGCGAAGGCCTCGTTGAGCTCGATGAGATCGAGGTCGTCGGCCGACAACCCGGCGCGCTTCAGGACCTTGCGGGTGGCGAGTATGGGGCCGATCCCCATCACGCGAGGCTCGACCCCGGCCACGGCCGAGTTCACGATGCGCGCCATGGGCTCGAGGCCCTGCTCTTTCACCGCCGCCTCAGAGGCCACCAGCACCGCCGCGGCGCCGTCGTTGATCCCCGCAGAGTTGCCCGCCGTGACCGAGCCCCCCGACACGAAAGCGGCGCGCAGCATTCCCAGCGCTTCGATCGATGTGTCGGGGCGAATGGGCTCGTCTGAGGCCACCTCGACGGGCTCACCCTTGCGCTGCGGAACCCTCACCGGCACGATCTCGTCGTCGAAACGTCCTTGGTCGCGCGCCTCAACGGCCCGGCGATGGCTCTCGAGCGCGAATGCATCCTGGTCCGCTCGAGTCACCGAGTAGTCCGAGGCAACCTCCTCGGCGGTCTCCCCCATTCGGTGAGTGCCGTACGTCTCCTCGAGCCGGGGGTTTACGAAGCGCCAGCCGAGGGAGGTGTCGTGGACGTCGGCCGTGCGCGCCCACGCCGTGGCGGCCTTGGCCATGACGAAGGGTGCCCTCGTCATCGACTCGGAACCGCCGGCTACGACGAGGTCCGCCTCCTCGCAGCGAATCTGGCGGTAGCCGCAGTTGACGGCCTCGAGCCCCGACCCGCACAGCCGGTTGACGGTGGCGCCGGGAACATCGACCGGGAGCCCTGCGAGCAACGCCGCCATGCGAGCCACGTTGCGGTTGTCCTCGCCGGCCTGGTTGGCTGCGCCCCAGTAGACGTCGTCGATGCGATCGCCGGAAGCCCCAGTTCGTCGAACGAGGGCGGCGATGACGTGGGCGGCGAGATCGTCGGGCCGCATCTGAGCCAGGGCGCCGCCGAAGCGCCCCATGGGTGTCCGAACGGCATCGATGATGAAGGCGTCGTTCACGGACTCAGTTTCCCACGGGCCAGAGCGTTAGAGGCCCGCTGCGGCTCTGCCCGTGAGGACCAAGCCCATCACCACTATGAGTGCGGCGGAGGCCAACGGGAGCCAGGCCCCGGCCTGCGCGCCGAGCCGGCTGCGTGCTGCGTCGCGCGCCTTTAATACCAGCAGTCCGACCGCAGTCAGGGCCGCGGCCAGCCCTATGCTGAAGGCCGCCACGAGGACCAGGCCGAACGCCGTCCTCCCCAGTGCCACCGCCCCCAACAACACCACCAGTGCCGAGGGCGAAGGCAATAGGCCTCCCGACAGCCCCACCGCGGCCAGACCCCGGAAGGAGAACAACGCGACGCCCTCGGGTGGAGTGTGGTCGTGGTCAGAGTGGCCGTGGGGGTGGGCCGCGTGCTCGTGCGGATGATGACGGTGAACAACGGAATGCGAGTCCCCCACCGCAGCGCTCGGAGCACCGGCCAGTGCAAGAACAGGTTCGCGGGCGACGGCCTCCTCGACGTGCACTTGTCTGGAAGGGCGTACATAGGAGATCAGCGCCCGGCCGCGCGTGTACACGAGCCAGAGGCCCAACCCCAGCACCACCGCTCCGGACAGCAGCGACAGCCAGGGAAGCACAGTCTCGGGCGGGAACAGACTTGAAGCCCAGAGCGTGACCAGGCCGAGGCCGATCACCGAGACCGTGTGCATCAAGGAGACGGCCACTCCGACGGCCAGCGCGTGGCGAGCCCGGCCCTCGGCGCCCACGAGATAGGCGGCCATGATCGTCTTGCCGTGACCGGGGCCGAGCGCGTGCAACGCTCCGGCGCTCAGGGCCGCCAAGAACGCCAGCAACACGAAGCCGGCCGAAAGATCGCGCGACACCAGCGAGGTGAACCAATCACCCACCAGATCGGGAGCGGCATCGGGGAGATGCACCGGAGCATCTACGGCCTGCCCGGTTGCCCCGGGTGCCAACGTCACCGTTGCGCGGTCGACCGCGGGCGGCTCACTCAACAGGTGCTTGGGATAGGAGCGCAGCGAATCGGAGATGCTCTCGGCCGGCACCGATGAGCGTGCTATGCCGCGCTCCCCATCAGTCGCGCCTGCCACCACCTCTTTCCATCCCAACCGCCCGGCGAAGTTTGCGTCGGAGTAGGTGACCACGGTTCTTCCGGAAGGAAGCGCTGCACGGAAGAAGAGGTCGATGCGCATCACATCGAGACCTCCCTGCCCCGCGCTCAAGCGAGCCGTCGCGTCGCGCAAGCGAAGAGCAATCTCATCTCCGTCCGCCCTCAGCTCTAGTTGCGAACCCAGCTGCTTCGCCTGAGAGCGCGCGTATGCACTCAGGGCCGCTGCCGTCGGCTCGGCTCCGATGCGCTCGAGCTCCTGAAAGGTCGGGATCTCCGCCATGTCGACGACGTAGTGAACCATCGCCCCGTCGTCATCGAAGGTCATCTCGGTGAAGCGATTGATCGTGAAGTTTCCCAGCGGGTGCGCCGCTGCGGGAGAGGCCCACATCAGGAACACGACGAGCACCGACAAGACCGCGCGGAGACGTCTCGTCGTCAAGCGCCGCCAACCTCGCCGAGAGCGGATCGTGCCGTAGCCGCGTGAAGGAAAGAGAAGTGGGGATTGATGTCGAGCGCCTTGCGGAGGTGGATGCGCGCCTGCGTCCGTTGGTTCAGCTTCATCTCGATCATCCCTGCGTGGTAATAGAAGAGCGCATTGCGTGTGCCCAGCCTAAGAGCCTCGCGCGCGTAATCGCGCGCTTCCGAGAAGCGATTGTTTGCGTACAACGCCCACGCAAGCGCGTCGGCGACGTGCACACTTTGTCTGCGCGAGTACTCCGCCTGTGCCAACCGTAGCGCCCGACCCGGATCGATGCCGTGATCTGAGTTGAACAGCGACAGCTCGAGGTCGTTGTCGACGTCGTTGGCGCGATAGAGGCGCTGGATCGCCCGCACCAGTGCGTACTGCCGCTGTGCCTGCTGATCGCGACCATCGAGGCGATAGATGTCACCGAGGAGGATGACGAGCTCGGGCGACGGATATCGAATGCTCGCCGGCTTCAGAATAGCGACCGCTTTTCCGAGCCGCCCCTGAGCCGCGATGACCTTGGCCAACCCCGCCCGAGCGGGAGCGTAGCCGGGCGCGAGATACATCGCCCGGCGGTACTCGTGCTCTGCTTCAACCACTTTGCCGTTGTTGAAATGAAGCTCACCAAGCTGATGGGCGGCCCACGCTCCATCGGCCGAGGATCCGGCTGAATCGAGCGCCATCTCCATTGCGCGACGCGCGCCCGAGACATCGCCGTGCAACTCACGCGCGTAGGAAACGCGCGCGTAGGCGGACATGCTCGGCCGCAGGTCGATCATGTCCTGCAAGATGTCTATAGCCTCTTCGTAGCGGCCGAGCTCGGTTAGAGCATCGCCGGACACGGCCCGGGCCTGCGCATTCGAGGGGTTGGCAAGCGCCGCCTTTTTCCCCCATTCGAGTCCCTGAGCGAAGTCGTGGCGAGCATTCGCCAGCACTCCCAATCCAAGAAACGCTTCGAAATTGTCGCTCTCCTTGATCTCCAAGGAGCGCTTCAAGGCGGTCTGTGCCTTGTCGTAATAGGTGGGGTCGGCGATGGCCGTCCCCTTCTGAAGGTAGGCGAGGCCAAGAGTTGCGTAGGAACGCCAATCCTCCGTAGCGCCATCGGTGCGCGCTTCCAGCGAGGCTATGGCCTCGCCCAAGTCGCGAGTGGGCTGTGGAACGAGCAGCCCGGACGACACGTCCGTGCGCAACCTAGGGGCAGCTTGCCCCTTGCTCTCGGGTACTCGCTGGAGCACGCCCACGCCCAGCAGGACGACGGCCAGTGCCGCGATCGCTCCTAGCGCAACAACGGCCCGCTTCATACCCGAGCTCCACTCCCCTATCGTCGTTGTGTCGCGGTAGCGGCGGAGAGGGCCCGGCCAACAGCCGGCCGGACCCTCACAACCGTCACGTCATCGAACCTCTAATGCCTACTGCTAATGCGGGTCGGGGTCCGAACCGCGGTGAGGCAGCGCCACGTACGGGAACTTGTCGCGGAACCACTTGTCGTTCGTGTCCACGGCGTCTCCCAGGTCGTTGGCGTTGCCGAGGAGCTCGCCCTCGACGACCTGCAGTGAAATGTCGACGGCATCGTCGGCCAGCCGGCGCCCGTTCGGGTAGCCGGCAAGGTCTCCGCCGATGACTCCGAGCCTCGAGTACGTCTTGCAGCTTCCCTTCTCACAAGGCGGAATCGCCATGTTGAGGCGCAGCATCTCGCTCGGCCTCACGTTTTTAGGCATGTTCAGCCCCTCGACTCCGGTGAGGAACACGGAGATCAGGTCGTCTCGCTGGACGCCCTTCTTGTTCTTATTGGAGTCGGGTATCGGAAGGCCGTAGATCGCGTTGATCAGACGCGGCAGCTCTGGGTCATTCACGTAACTGAGGAACTGAGCGTCCTGCAAGGGGTCCGACCGGTTCCACAGGTCCTTGTCCTCGAGCGGAATCACGAGCTCGTTGACCAGCGGCGAAGCCAGCCGGGAGACGTTGACGTGGTCTCCGGAGAAGTCCTCTTCGCCATTGTTCAGCAGGACCTTGGTCTTCTGACGCTCGGTCTCGCTCCACACGCCGATGATCGGATGCTTGCCGGCCTTGTGGTTCTGTGCCAACTCAGACTTCGGCACCTGCAGCGCGATCGTGTTCACGTTGAACCCGTCGAGCGTGTCGTCGCCCACCTGGGAGAAGTCGCCTCCGTAGAGGAGATCGAAGACCCTGAGGTCGAGGTAGAAGGCATCGTCGGACTGACCCGAGAAGGTCTTGCCGCCTCCACCCAAGGACTTGACCGCCTGCGAGCTCAGCGCGCCGTAGTCGGGCATCGTCGCCTTGCCGACGTCGCTGGGAGCGGCGATGGCGTCGTTGACCAGCATCTTCCAGGAACCCCCCGCGTACTTCCGCACGAGGTCGTAGGTCTGGTAGACGTTGAGATTGGGGTCTGTCAGCGACGTAACGGGACCGTTCGCGTAGAGGAACGTGTCGTCGTTGCGGACGTGGGTCGAGAACACCCACCGGTAGGTGATGTCCTCTTTGGCGTCCCCATCGTTGTCGACGTTGAATTCGTAGTGAGCCCCTTCTTCGAACTGATAGAAGTTGGGCCCACCCGCCGGCTCCTGATTCGGAATCCAGCTACCTACGATGGATACCGTGTCGGGCTTGTCCGGGCTCACGAACGCGTAGACATCGGTGTTGTCCACTTCCGGGTCTCCGGCAATGATCGGCGCCTCCCGGTGACTCGAGGCGTTACTCCCCAGAGGAGCGAATACGCCCGTGGCCATCCCCAAGGCCAGCACCAGCGCCATCGCACCTCCGAGCACTGCCATGCGCGTGCGAGATCGCAACGCGCCAACAACGGCCATACGCAAACCCCCTTCATTCCGCTCCGGTCCCTGCCGCCGGCGCCCTCGAGCGCGGCAGCCCACCCGGGGTAAGAAGCGGCCCCAAGCTGGTTGTCCCGCTCACCTGTTCTTCGATGCGAAGGCCGGAATCAGATTGGTCGGATCGTCCAGATGCCCTGGGATGAAGGTTTTGCAGCTGCACCCACATCCGGTGTGGTCAGAGATACAACGTTCGAGCGTGGGGGCAGGGGACGACCCTCAGAGGTCGCGCTTGATCGCGGCGTCTGCTCGCACCGACACTGCCACGGCCCCGGCTATCCCGGCCGCCGCGGTCAGCGCGATGTCCGGAGCGAGCCTGCCGGGCGGGGAGGTATTGGGCAGCAGCGCGTTGAAGCCCAGGCAAGCGGCGCCGGAGAGGGCGGCAAGCCCAACGGCAATTAGCGCCCCCCGTGAATCGCGGCCCGACAGCCGCAAAGCGAGCCACGCCGGCAGCAAGGCCAGGCCCAAACCCCAATAGGCCGATAGCACCGCGCGTCTGATGTCGACGAGCGTAGCGACGCGGCCCCCGGCCAGCCCGGAAGCGCCCTCCGCCAGGACGTCCTCGACGAGAGCCCGCGCTCTCTCCACGAGAGCTCGCCCCCCCTGGGATCCCGGCGCAACGCCGATGCGAACCACGAGCCTCGTGAGCTCGGTGCCTGCGACCAGCCCTTCGGACGGTTCGACTCCCAGCGGGCTCAAGAAAAAGTTCTGGGCCTGCCCTGCGGTCGCCTCGGGAACGAAGGTCGCTATCGATTTCACCCCTTCGACGCCCTCCTGCTCCTCCAGCGCTCGGGCAACCTGGTAGACGGCACCGAATCCATCGCCCCGAAAGCCGTCGGGATCTCTGATTACGATATGGAAACCGCCGGGAGCCGCCACATCAGCGGGGTCGAGAGGAAGCGGCCGCAACAGGGCCCCCGCCGACAGCGTCACCAGTCCGGCGAGCCCCAGCGCCCTCACCACCATTCCGAACCCCCGTCGTTCAGAAGGCCCTCCGCCTCCACGACCGGTCTGGGGCGAAGCTCCGCGGAGGCGGCCAACCGCGGTTCCCAGGCTTATCGCCGCAGCCCACCCCACGGCAGTTCCGGCAGCCGCCGCAGCCGCCGCACTGCGCAGCGCAGGTACATCTGCGACCGCGACACCGAGATAGAAGAACACCGAGACAAACGGCCCCAGGATCGATACCCCATCGAGCACTGAGGCTCGCAGGCTCAAGAGGAGGGTTCCTGCGGCAGCAACAGCCGCCACCACGCCCGCAGGGCCGCCCAGGCCCAAGAGGACGACTACGCCACCCGCACAGAGCGCAGCCTTGCCCGTCAATCCGGCGGCTGCAAGCCCGGCCCGGGCGGAGCTGCTGCGCCGTGCCGTCAGCGCAAACCCGAGCAGGCCGGCCGTCAGGGCGGCCATCGCCACGCCGGGGGCCGACGACGCTCTCTCGCCTGCAGAGCCACGAATCTGTTCGTCGAAGCGTTCCTCGAGCAAGAGGGCGGCACGATCAGAGTCCGAGCCGCGCGCAAGCAGCCGGGCCGGTGCGACGTCGCGAACGGCCAACACGCCCAGCGCCACAAGGAGGGCAAACCCCCACAAGCTCAGACGGGCGGAGGTCGTCAATCCGCCCTCGAACACTTCCGGACTGCCACTAGTGTCCCGAGTCCGAATAAGCTCGCGTTTTAGGTTGATTCATCGTAGCCTTCCTTGTATGGGAACGAGAGGGCGACCAAAAGCCGAGTTGACACTCAGCGATGAAGAGCAATCCACGCTGGA
>JALZJN010000249.1 GCA_030859735.1 Actinomycetota bacterium | reverse complement strand
TGAGAACGCTAGCCTGAGCTGGCCCCACCTTAGGGGCAAAACGATGGCCTGAAATGGCCCCACCCTGGCCCCTAGTTCCCTCACCATTCGAGTTGTCTGAAGGCTCGAGGGGAGGGAGAAAGGAATGCGCAGGGTGGAGTTGTTCGAGCTTATCCGCAAGGACTACGACTTTGGCCTATCGAAACGAGAGATCTCCCGCAAAAGGGGCATCCACCGCCGCATGGTGCGCCAGGCGCTGGCCTCGGCGATCCCTCCTGGGCGCAGGCCGCCCCAGAGGATCTCCCCCAAGCTCACCGACGAAGTCAAGGCGTTTATCGACCAGATCATCAAAGACGACCGAAAGCAGCCGCCGAAACAGCGCCACAGCGCCCGTCGCATGTGGCAGCGCGTCACCCAAGAGCGCGGGGCAGACGTCGCCGAGACCACCGTCAGGGCCTATGTGAGAGACAGGCGCCGCGAGCTCGGTGTCGGGATAAAGGCCTATGTTCCCCAGCACCACGACATCGGAGCCCAGGCAGAGGCCGACTTCTATGAAGCCGAGGTCGATTTCCCGTGGGGTAGACAGACCGCCCACATCTTGGCGTTGCGCTCTGAGTTCTCCGGCGCGTCGCTGCATACGGCCTATCCGCAACAATCCCAGGCGGCGTTTCTAGAAGCCCTCGAGGAGAGCCTGTTGTTCCTCGGCGGCGTCTTTGCGGTCGTGCGCTTCGACAACCTCTCCCAAGCGGTCCTAAAAGTCCTAAAGGGCAAACGGCGCACCGAGCAGGATCGCTTCATCGCCTTTCGCTCCCATTACCTGTTCGATTCCAGCTTCACCTCACCGGGACGAGACGGTGCCCACGAAAAGGGCGGCATCGAAGGAGAGGTCGGGCGCTTCAGGCGCCGCTGGCTCACCCCGGTGCCGACAGTGTCCTCCTGGGGTGAGCTCAACTCATATCTCAGAACGTGCTGTTTAGAAGATCTCTCCCGCACCATCACCGGACACGACACCACCGTCGGCCACGCCGCCGATAAAGAGCGTGAGTTCTTAAAGCCGCTTCCTAAAGAGCGCTTTGAGGTTTCCGAGATCGCCGAGACCAGAGTCGACCAAAAGAGCCGCGTCCAGGTCAAGACTAATCGTTATTCGGTTCCGGTCTCGCTCGTCGGCCGCAAGGTCTCGGTCCGTGTCACTCCCATGAAGGTCATCTTCAGTTACGCCGGCACTACCGTCGCATGCCACGATCGAGTCCATCTCAAGGGCGTCGAGGAACTCGTGCTCGACCACTACCTCGAGCTGCTGTCCGCCAAACCGGGTGCCTTTGCCGGCTCTGTGCCGCTGCATCAGGCCCGACAGCGTGGTGACTTCCCGCCCTCCTATGAGCTGTTGTGGGAAAGACTCAAAACGCGCTGCGGGGAGCAGGCCGGGACCCGTGAGCTCATCGAGGTCTTGTTGTTGCACCGCAGCTATGGCAAAGAGGCCGTGGCCACGGCCGTGGGCCAGGCACTGAGGCTGGGGGCGATCGACCCCAAAGCCATCGCCATGCTCGCCCGGGACCTCACCTTCGGGCACACACAGCTGCCCGCTGATCTCGACGTCGGCGAGCTGGCACGCTTTGAGCGTCCGCCTCCGCAGCTCGGCGCCTACAACACGCTGCTCGAGGCGTGCCGGTGAATCAAGCCCACGACAAAGCGACCGAGGCATCGATTCACCACGCCTGCAAACAGCTCCACACCCCGACCATCGCAGCACGGGCCAAGCCGCTGTCTTGGGAGGCGACACGTTCGAATCAGAACCACCTGTCGTACCTGTGGGCGCTGTTGGAGGCCGAGCTCGATGACCGCAGCGAGCGCCGCCGGGCTCGCCGTATCAAAGAGGCGAAGTTTCCTCGCCTCAAGCGCCTCGAGGACTTCTCGTTTCAAGACGCCCCCCACATCCCTGCGCAGACGATCAGGGAGCTGGTGACGTGCGGCTTTGTCGAACGCGCCGAAAACGTCATCTTCTTGGGAGACAGCGGCACCGGCAAGAGCCATCTAGCGACCGCCTTGGGCATCGCTGCGTGCATGCAGTCGCGCAGGGTGCGCTTCAACACCGTTGCCGGGCTCATCAACGAGCTTATCGAGGCGCGCGACGACAGGAGCCTGTCCAAAGTCGTCGCCCGCTACGCCCGCATCGAGCTCTTGATCCTCGACGAGCTTGCCTATGTGCCCCTGGGGCCGGCCGAGGCCGAGCTCTTGTTCCAGGTCTTAGATCAGCGCTCGGAGCTGTCCTCGATCGTGATCACCACCAACCTTGCCTTTGGGGAGTGGACCAAGGTCTTTCCTGAAGCGCGCTTGTGCAAGGCGATGGTCGACCGCCTCACCTTCAACGCCCACATCGTCGAGACCGGAACCGACAGTTGGCGCTTTAAAAAGAGCCTCGAGCGTCAGAGAAAGAAAGGGATGAGACAAAAGACCAACTGATTGCCGTGACCCTGAACCCATCTCGCTCAGAGATAGCGGCTCTCCGTCGATCTCAGAGGCTGCTTTTCCGGGCAAGCCCCGACTGACGAAGAAATCGCTGGGGTGGGGCCAGATCAGGCCATCGTGGTGGGGCCAGAGCTAGTTGACGTTTCGAATATCATTTGCCCCTCGCGTTCGGTGAGTGATCATCTGGCTCTGGCCGTATCTGCCGCTATATCGCTTCTGATACTGGCGAATCTAGCTGAATCATCCCGGGAGGATGAGACAATCTCCCTTGTTGGCGCGATGGGAATCGAGGAACTGGCAGGAGCCCCTTAGGGGCACGGGTGGCAATCGCATTCATCTTGCTCTGTTGGAAGTTTCCCCCAGCCCGAACGCGTTGAGCCAGGCATGTCTGAGGCCGAGTTTGTTGACCTAATATCGTAAAAACGCCTCGTCCATGGCCGGGAGCTGACAGAGTGGATGGAGAGATCGCAGCCAAATAGTCCTGCGGGACGCAAATGACTATCCTTCCTTGCACGTCCGTTGAGTGGGCGGAGTCACACGCCAATGAACTGTTGGGGCCACTTGGTTGTCGGTGGATCCATTCGATGGAAGTGGCTCGGCAAGCTTCCCGCGTGGCGACGGTGCTTTCGGGGGAAGACGGGCATGTCCTCGTTGCTGCAGCTTACCTCCACGATGTCGGTTACGCCGTGCAGCTTGTTAGGACCGGTTTCCACCCGTTGGACGGAGCCGATCATCTACGGGAACTATGTATCGATCATCGAGTTTGCTGTCTCGTGGCCCACCACTCGGCAGCGCGCTTCGAAGCTGCGGAGAGGGGCCTTTTGAGCGAGCTTGACGCGTATCAGAGGGAAGTTGGGCCGGTGATGGATGGACTCATCTACGCGGATATGACGACTGGTTCGGCTGGCCAACAGGTCGATGTCAGTGAACGGATAGATAACATACTACGCCGATACGATAGAGAGGGTCCCGTAGGACGAGTAATATGTAGACAAGCTAGGCCCGCTCTCCAGGCTGCGGTAGAAAGGACTAAGCGACGCCTCGATATGGCCAATCAGCCGATGTAAGGAGTAGGACGTCGCTCCAGATAGTGGTGAATCCGGAGTCGCATGGAGGGATGAAGGGAGAGCGCGTCCAGACGATTAAGGTCGACGAACTCTACTTCACTGGTCTCGCTGCTTGTTCTTAGCTCTCCACCAAGCACCTCAGTGGTAAAGCAAATAGAGCACTGCTGTCGCACCTCACCGTCGTCGTAGGCCATCACGTGATTAGGATTGGTGTAGATACCAACCACACCGGTTACCTGGACACGGATGCCTGTCTCTTCCTCTACTTCGCGAGCGACGGCCTCGGCCACGTACTCACCGGCATCCATGCCACCACCGGGTAACGCCCAGAGGTCATTGTCAGTCTTATGCACCATCAAGATTTCATCCCGCTGGTTGGTCACGATCGCTGTGACCGAGGGAACGATGCTGTTGGCCTTCGGAGCGTTCGGATCGTTGTAGTAGTCAATGCGAGCCATACTCGACCCTCCTGTTAGCCGGTGAGGGGATCGCCTGGGTCCAGACCCGTTCAAAAGATGCCTGGTAGTGGCGAAATAGATGTCCTTCATCGAGCTTCCGGAGATGCAAGACGGGAGACTGCGCAGCGGGAGCTCCCCAGATGTGCGTGTTCACGAGCATGCCGGAGTCGAAGCGAAAGATAGAGTTGTAGAGCGTTGCGCCATGTAGCCGAGCGTCGATGGTCGGCGCTTCGATGGCGGATCGGAGGTACGTCAGCGTCAGCGAGATACGGCCGGCCATGCCGTCCCCGATGCCTTCTTCTTCTCCGCGCATCCGGACTGCGTCAGAGGCGGGGTCTCCCAGTGCAAGGCGCACCGTGACCCCTTGTTCCGACTTCTGGATGAGCGTCTGGCAGACGTCTGGAAAGACATCGGGGAGGAATAGACCGGAGTAAACGAGAATATCAATCTGCTCGGTGGCCTCCTCGAGAAGAGCGGTCCACAGCTGCCACGGAACGGCCCCGCGATTGGGATAGAGGCTAACCACCTCAGCTTGGCTGATCGAGTTAGTTCGGGCGTCGTCGAGCAGGTCGGGCCACAGATACGACTCCTGGGTCCGGAGCAGGGATGCGACGGCCTGGCGGTGGCGTCGGTGTGGAATCCGCTGGGTGGTTATCCAGCGTTCGACGGTCTTGGGATCGACCTCTGCGGCGGTAGCGATGTCGGCGACAGTGAGGCCCGTCGCACCGATACAGCTTCGGAGCCGCTCGTTGGCCACCGGCGTCCTCCTTGGGACGTTTTTTCGTTCTGAGACGTCCTAAGCGTCCCACAGCCGCGGTTCCGGTGTCCAGGGTTAACCGTGAGATTGATGCGTGTTGCATCTGGGTCTGTAGTGACGGTAGTCGGTCGAGGCCCAGCGAGTCCAGGCCCTGGTGGCGTCCTGTCGCCACGTTAGATGGAGGTGAAGTTGTGAAGCTCCCGATCAACAGCTCGGGCATGTCGTTCTTGTCGGTCGCACCACCCCAACCGGTTACTGACTTCGAGACCAGGCAGCCCCGGACAGACGAAAATGGTGCGCCGTTGTTTAGCGCCCAGGTCGTGGCGTTGGCTGAGGGCGAAGCCGAGGTTATTGGGATCAAGGTCGCCGGGGACCCCGGCCGCTTCGGGCAGGGCATCGCCCTCAAGGTGACCGGGCTGATCGCGCAGCCATGGACCATGGGCGAGCGCTCTGGCATCTCGTACCGGGCCGAGAAGATCGAGCCCCAGGGCGCCCCGAGCAAAGTCTGATTTCCAGGTATGCCCTCCCCCCACGCCGACCACCGTCGCCCATTCCCGTCAACCGACGGTCTTTTCCTGCTCGAGGACATCATTACTGGACTCGTGAGGCTGCTGTGGGCCTACCGGCTCGAGCTGGCCACGGTCACCTTCTTCAATGTGGCGTTGCAGTTCGGATCCGTGGCCCTAGGTCCGGAAGCCACCATGGTTGCCCTGGTCCTCCTGGTCGCGGCGGTGGTCGGCGTGTCCACCGTCAGGCACGCGGCCGTCGGTATCTTCCATGCCGCCCATGTGCGGCGGTTGTGGCGGCGGGCGTGCTTGAGAATGGGCGTAGTCACTAATGACGAGCGGGTTCCCCGGGCTCGCAAGGTGCGACGGGCTCCGTCCGGCGATGTCGTGTCGGTTACGCTCCCCAAGGGCCTCCACTCGGGTGACGTCGACGCTTGCACGGAAGGTCTCGCTTGTTGTCTGAGGCTACGGGAGGTGCGGGTCGCACGGGAGGCCGAGGATGCCTCCCGTTGTGTGGTCTCCCTTGTTCGCCGCGACACCCTGGCGGGTGCCGAGCCACTTCCGTGGCCCCACCGGGAGGCTGAGGCGCTGTCGCTGTGGCAGCCGATCCCGGTCGGTGTCGATGAGAACGGGGAAGTGATCACGGTCTCGCTGCCGGAGCGAAACGTGCTGCTCGGAGGTGAGCCTGGAGCTGGCAAGTCTGTGGCGCTGTCGCTCATGGTGGCGACCGCGGCTCTTGATCCCGCCTGCCGGCTGTGGCTGCTGGACGGCAAGCTGGTCGAGCTCGCTGCATGGCGGGGCTGTGCACACCGAAGTGTCGGGGTGAGCGTGGCAGAGGCCAACGGGGTGCTCTGTGAGCTCCAGGACGAGATGGACGCCCGCTACGAGCAGCTGCTGGGCTCGAGGCGCCGCAAGGTCTCGGCAGGAGATCCGTGGCCGCTGGAAGTCGTTGTGTGTGACGAGCTCGCCCACTACCTTAGCGCCACGGATCGCAAGGTGCGGGCCGAATTCTCCGAGCGCATGCGCGACCTCGTTGCGCGCGGCCGGGCCGCAGGCGTGATCGTTCTCGCCGCGACTCAGAAGCCGAGCCACGATGTCATCCCAACCTCGCTCAGGGACCTATTCGGGTTCAGGTGGGCGCTGCGGTGCTCCACCCCTCAGGCCTCTGACACGGTCCTGGGTCAGACCTGGGCCTCGAACGGGTTCTCTGCTGCCGACATCGACGCCGGAGCACGCGGAGTCGGCTTCCTGCTCCACGAGGGCCTCCAGCCGGTACGGCTTAAGTCATTCCATCTGTCCGACGAGGACCTTGACCAGATCGCCCTGCGGGCCGAACTGCTGCGAGCCACCTGCCAAGAAAAGGCTGAGGCATAGGGCGTTGGGCATCCCGGCACTCGGCATCGAAGCAGGAGGCGACGAGACCCTGGCGCAGTTGCTAGAGCGCGCCGGATCCAACCATGACCGCTGGTCACAACAGGTCGCCTCTACCGGGCACTGCGCCAAGCCGGTGCGCCTGGCGGGGCGCGTCGACGAGGTGGACAAGCAAACCGGCGAGGTGATCCAGAAGTACGCCACGGACAATGAGCCCGACGGTGTGCTCCTTATCGCCTGCGGTGATCGCCGGGAGTCCCGCTGCCCGTCATGCGCCGCCCGCTATCGGGGCGACGCTTTTCAGTTGGTAGCGGCAGGTCTGAGAGGCGGTAAAGGGGTGCCGGAGACCATCGCCGACCACCCGATGTTGTTCGTGACCTTCACCGCGCCGAGCTTCGGGCCCGTCCATGCAAGCCGGGCTAGTGGAAGCGTTGTTCACGCCTGCCGGCCTCGGCGGGCAGGAAAGTGCAAGCACGGGATTCCCCTTGCCTGCTGGCAACGACATGAGCTGGACGACGATCGGCTTGGCCGGCCGCTGTGCCCGAAATGCTTCGACTACGAGGGGCAGGTGCTGTGGAACGCACTCGCCCCCGAGTTGTGGCGTCGAACCACTATCTACGTGCGGCGGTCGCTGGCTCAGGTGATGGGCCTGACGCTCAAGGAGCTGGAGCGCATGGTGCGGCTGTCCTACGTCAAGGTGGCCGAGTATCAGCGGCGTGGGGCGGTGCATTTCCACGCGGTGTTGCGCCTTGACGGAGTCTGCGATGACCCCGAGCACTTCGCCCTTCCCCCAGGCGACTTCTCAGTCGAAATCCTCGAGGAGGCGGTCAGGGCAGCCACGAGACGAGTCTTCGCCCCGCTACCACAGCAAGAGGACCGGCCAAAGTCGGTCGTGGCGCGCTGGGGAGAGCAGTTAGAGGTCAGGGCGATCGAAGGAGCCGGTTCGGCGCTCAGCCCCAAGGCGGTGGCCGCGTACGTGGCGAAATACGCGACGAAGTCAAGCGACGATCTGGGGCTCGGGGAGACTGGTGGGCTTCGTGATCAAGCCGAAACGGATCGCCACCTCGTTTTGCTAGTGAGCGCAGCTCAACGGCTGGCCGAACGCATGGAACTCCGGAAGCTCCGTCTGGATGATTGCGCGTATGCGCTGGGGTTTAAGGGCCATTGGTCGACCAAGTCACGCCGGTACTCCACGACCTTCACCCGGCTTCGACAGGCTCGAAGAGAACACGTGCGACGGGTTCGGAGTAGTGGGCGGGCTCCGCTTGACGTCTCAGAACGCGAAGAGAACGACGGCCGCTTCGATAAGCGGGCGCAGTGGCGCTATGTCGGCTCGGGCTATCGCAACCACGGTGAAGCTTACCTGGCGCTGTGCTCGGCAACTCGGGCACGCGAGCATCGGCGGCTAGCGAGAGAACAGCAGCAGCAAGAGCGAACTCAAAGGAGGTGGATCGAATGACAGTAGGTGCATGGAACGGGCGCCCGCAACCCGACATCGACATTTGGGGACCATGGCAAACAGTGATGGAGGAAGCCGTGGTTTGTTGTGACAATCATGTCCAGAGTCTCCGAGACGCTCTTCGGAGCCGACGGTCCGAGGATCTAGAACGGTTCCGCTTGGCGGCTAATGCCCTTTTCAATGTTTCGAGCGAACTGACTGAACGATGTGAAGACCACGAGCGCTGGATTGTGGCTCGAGCTAGGGGTTATGAAATGCCGATCCCGCCCTCATGCTGGGAGCTGTCCAGTGAGGGTTCATGACTCCGCAAGTACCAAGAAGCCGAGACTATTGACGATATCGGAAGCTGCAGAGAGCCTGAACGTAAAAGAACGCTATATCCGTCATCTGATCGCCCACAAGCGCATAGATGTCATCAAGATTGGACGGCTGGTCCGCATCCCCGAGGAAGCAGTGGACAGCCTCTTGGTCATAGGGTACAAACCGGCAACGAATGACTAGATAGGCACATTGATGGGCGAAAAGCGCGAGATAACCAGGTACCCGGGAATCTACAGGACGCCGCGCGGCGACTATACGACTTATGTGCTGATCAACGGGAAGCAGAGTTGGAAGACATTCGGCAAGAACGTCAAGGAGGCCATCAGGTGGCGCGCCAGTATGCAGACCAGGTTACGGAACGGCGAGTTGACCGATGTCTCCCTGAGCAAAATTTGCTTCGCTGATTTCGCCCAACTCCACCTCAGTGATCAGCTCCATTATGAGCGCCGCACACGAGACGCTAGCGCGACAGTTCTAAGAGTCCATCTCGTCCCCTATTGGGGCTCGCGCAAACTGAACTCGATCAGCCGGAGAGATGTTCAGGACTGGGTTAAGTACCTCACGCGACAAAGTTACATTCGCTCAGGTCAAGCTCGGCCGTACTCAGCCTCCACTGTTCGAGACGTCTACAAGCACTTTCGCAAAATCATTTCAGCCGCCGTGTACGAAGGACACATGGCGGTTAACCCCTGCACGAAGATCCGGCTTCCGAAAGTGGAGAAAGACGAGCAACGGTTTCTGACGGAGCGCCAAGTAGAAGCTCTCGTCGCCGCAGTGGATGAGCGCTACAAGGTAATGGTGTACGTGTCTGCCTATCTGGGGCTTCGTTGGGAAGAGGTGTCTGCCCTGAAGCCGTCGGACCTCGATCTTGAAGGGCCGCTCGGGCGGCTACGAGTCCAGGGGACCCTGCCCCGCTCGGACGGGAAGGTGAATTATCGGCCGTACGGGAAGACCGATGCCGCCCGCAGGGTGCTGAAAATACCGGAGTTTCTCCGCCAATCTCTGACATTTCAACTCGCCACACACTCCAACGAGGACTGGGTCTTCCCTGCCCCTGAGGGCGGTTTCCTTCGTGGTGACAACTTCAGAGGGCGGTTCTGGACCTCGGCAACAGTGACAGCCGGCATCGCGGCCGAAGGCGAGTCGTTCACTTTCCACGAGCTGCGCCACACGGCGGCCGCTTTCATGATTGACGAGGCCGCTGATCCGCTCCAGGTCATGCGTCGGATGGGGCACTCGGACATTCGGACCACATACAACCTCTACGGACACCTTTTTCCCGACCGGGAGGAGGAGCTCGTCGGCAAACTGGACAGCCGTTACAGCCGGGCGTTGGAGGCCACCGGGAAGGCGGAAAACCTGCCTCAGAAAGAAGCCGGCTTTGAGACAGCTTTGAGACAGAAGGTTTCAGAGCGGTCGGAGAGAAGCGATGGGGCAAGGGAAACGTTCTCTGACCAGGGCAAACGCTCTGTGGACCAGAGGGGATTCGAACCCCTGACCTCACCCGTGCGAGGGGTGCGCTCTACCAACTGAGCTACTGGCCCGTGGGCTCCACCATCCTACCCAGCGTTCATCGGTGACCTTCCAGATGAAGCTAATGCTCGCCGAGCAGCACTGCGTGTTGCTGAAGCGCGTCCCGGAGCGAGCTCTGGATTGAGGAGGTGGTGAAGTCGCCCCGGGTTCGCTCGATGATCGACCGGGCCACATCGGTCAGGCGCCTCAATCCGTGGGTGATGCCGTCCGGGTAATCCATCGAGATCAGCAGGTAGTAGATGTCGTCCATCTCGTCGAGCAGGGTCTCGCAGCGCGATAGATCACCCCGGCGCATCAGGTCGAGGATGTGCCGACGCAGCTCACCTATGGATTCGGCCATGCCCTTTAGGAAGGCGGAGGGAGGGACGTCCATCTCCCTCGGAGTCGGCATCGGCGCGCCGCTCACCAGTGCAAGGGTAATGCGGGCCTCGGCGAGCTCCTTTTCGGCATCGTGCACAAACCCCGCCATGAGGATGTCCTCGTGCCCCTCGAGCACACGGCGCGCCTGATGGAGCTCGCGTTGGGCGGCGTCAATCAGGCTGCGGGCGGAATCGACCTCGCCGCGGTGAAGGGCGCGGATCCCGTTGCCACACGACCGGATGACGTTGCGGCTACCGGCCAGTCCCGCCTCACGTGCGGCAGTCTTCTCGTCGAAACCGCGCCGGAGCTCGACTCCCAAATTGGTGAGATCCACGGCTGAACCCTACCGAAGTGACGAGGCGGTCTCACTCACGGTTTGGGAGCCGCCTCTGGCGGTCGGCAGCGAGCGGACGACGGCGAACTCCTGATCCCGCGTCTTCCTGCTGCGAACCAGGTACAGCACGTAACCACCCAGGAGGAGATCGGCAACTGCCTGTCCTGCCCAGGCCACCGGCCCGAACCACATGGCCGCTATGGCTGAGATCAGCACGACGGCGGCGAGCCCCAGCAGGAGCCGCTTTCGAAATTGGAGGGCACGCCGCTGCCGGGCGCGCCGCACCAGCTCCGGTGACTGGGGCATCAGCACCCACCGGCCGCCCGCATCGGCGCGCGCCAAAGGTCTCATCCGCCCCGTGAAGACCTCTCCATCGAGCGGCTCCATTCCCCGGCGCGCATGCTGCACGGCCGGGACGAAGGTGACGAGAAATAGAACCAGCAATACAACGGTGAACACGATGTCCACTGCCGCCCTCCCGAGGCTTTACATACCTCTTTCTTGCAGCACACAAGCTACCGCGCCAAAGCGGAGCCGGCCCGCATTCTCCCGAATAAGCCAGGCCGTACCATGGGGGCCCTTGCCCAGCCCCCCAAGGAGTCGCATGACGCTCGAAATCGCCGTCTCTGAGGAGAATCCACTCGAGGCCGCGTGCGACGCCCTGGTGATCGGAGCGTTCGAGTCCGAGGAGGGTCCCAGCCTGACAGGGCGCGGACGGGCAGTCGACGAGGCGATGGAGGGTCGTCTGGACCGCCACCTCGAGGCGATCGGCTTCAAGGCCAAGCCCGGAAAGGTGGTGCTGGTCCCCTCCCTCGGGGCGATCTCGGCGCCGGTTGTAGCCGTTGTGGGCCTGGGATCCGAGGCAGAGGCACAGACGTCCCGGGTCCGGCGCGCCGCCGCGGCCTGCGCGCGCTCCCTCCTGCACACTGCCGTGCTGGGATCCACGCTCCACTCCGACGGGCTGGATGGCTCGGCTGCCGCAGCCGCCGAGGGTTTCCTGCTGGGCGCCTACCGCTTCACCTCCCACAAGACGAGCCCCGAGGAAAGCAGGTTGTCCCGGGTGCTCTTCCTCGACGCCCAGGCAGACGAGGTCGCCGAAGGCGTCGCCTACGGTTCGGCGACGACGCTCGCTCGCGACCTGATCAACGAAGCGCCGTCCCTCCTCACTCCCGAGTCGCTCGCCGCCCGGGCGGTCGGGATCGCATCGTCCGGCGGATACGCGAGCAAGGTGTGGGATGTCGAAGCGCTCAGGAAGGACGGCTTCGAAGGCATCCTCAGCGTGGGTCGCGGCTCGGCCCACCCTCCTCGGCTTATCCGGTTGGACTACGAACCTCCGGAACCGAAGGCCAAGGTAGCTCTCGTCGGAAAGGGCGTGACCTTCGACTCGGGAGGCTTGTCTCTAAAGGACGCCCGCAACATGGAGACGATGAAGACCGATATGAGCGGCGCCGCCGCGGTGCTCGGCGCGATGAGCGCCCTGACCACTCTCCAACCCCAGGTTCACGTCGTCGCTCTCATTCCCGCCACGGAGAACATGCCGGGTGAAGACGCAATGAAACCGGGCGATGTGATCAAGCACTATGGAGGGACCACCTCAGAAGTCCTCAACACCGACGCAGAAGGCCGGCTGATCCTTGCCGACGCACTCTCGTACGCATCGGAGCAAGGTGTCGAAGCCATCGTCGATGTCGCAACTCTGACCGGAGCCATCACGGTGGCGCTTGGAGGCAAATGCACGGGACTCTTCTCGAACGACGACTCGCTCGCGCAGCAATTGCAGATCGCCTCGGAGAAAGAGGGGGAGCGCAACTGGCGCATGCCGCTCTTCGACGACTACGCAAGCGAGCTCGAATCCGACGTAGCCGACATAAAGCACATCGGGAGCCGATGGGGAGGCTCAATTCTTGCAGCATTATTCCTGCGGAAATTCGTCGGCAAGGACATCCCCTGGGCGCATCTCGACATCGCCGGCACGGCGCGCAGCGACTCTGCGTCGGACGAGTCACCCAAGGGAGGCACCGGCACGGCAACTCGCACTCTGCTGGCGTGGATCGAGGGCAGGGGGTGATTTTGCGCGGCGGAGGTAAGCCCACCCGACGACGCTCGCTGCACGCACTCGCAACCACGGGCGTGGCCGTGTTCGCAGCGACCGGCCTTCTTGCGGTGCTTGCCTTCGTCACCGTGGGATGGCCCGGAGACACCGGCCGCTACCTCATGGCGATCTTCATCGGTTCGGTCATCGGCTGCTTCGCATGCGCCTCTGCGGCCGTCTTCACCGCGGCGCGCAGCACCTATCACGGGCATCCGGAGGAATAGGTACCGGCGTGGAAATCGAAGGTCACCCGACGCTGGACCTCATCACCGAGCTCGAGCAACGCGGTGCGCTCCGCGTCCCGGGCACCCCGGCAGGGCCGGATGCCGACGCATCCGAGGCGGCCGGCTTGTGGCTCTTCCTGCCGCCGGAAGCGTTTCTTACGGGGCTGGACGATCCACCAAAGTGATTCACGCCGGGTAACTAAAGGAGCTGCAGACGCTCACCCTCACACAGGCGCGAATCGACGGTCCCGCCCGGCAGCTCCACGATATGGCGGGCCCGGAACACCCAGCGGCTCAATCTGTTTGGTGGCATGGCCGTTATCCGGTGGACCACCGTCCACCGGCTGTCGCAAAAGAGCACGTCGATCGGGTAGCTCATCCCGAAGGTGTGCACCGACGCGCCCACGCGTAGGCCGGCTCCGCCGGAGATCAGCAGGCATTCGCGGGGAGCCAACCGAGGGGTTCCCAGCAACCCCCGGGAGCGCTGACGGGCGGTTGTCGCCTCTCTGATCCTCCATGCCGGCACCGAGCCGCTCGAAACCGCAATGAGGTGTGTCGCCACCTCGGGTAGGTTACGACCGCAGTCCGCAAGGCAAGTGGAGCGGGTAACACCCTGGCCCGGAGTCTATGACTGGAGGTTGAGCGTCTTGCAGAAATGGGAGTACGCAACCGTGCCACTGATCTCTCATGCCCTTCAAGAGATTCTGAATCAATGGGGCGAAGAAGGATGGGAGCTCGTGCAGGTGGTCGAGAGCCAGGCCACCGGAACAACCGGTTATCTCCGGCGTCCCAAGGGCGAACCCCAACCTCAACCAACGGACTAATCTAAGCCGGCAGGGTCAGGGACTCCGCAGCCATTCGCCCGAACGCCCGCCGGACTTCTTGAGCAACACCAGGTCGGTGATGCCAACGCCGCGTTCGATGCCCTTGACCATGTCGTAGATGGTCAAGGCCGCAACCGAAACCGCCGTCAACGCCTCCATCTCGACGCCGGTTTTCTGGGTCGTGCGAACGGTAGCCGTGACGGAGATGCCCTCATCGTGTTCTTGCAACTCGACGTGCACGGAGTCGATGCCGATCGGATGGCACAGAGGAATCAAATCGGAGGTCTTCTTCGCCCCCATGATCCCGGCGACGCGCGCGACCTCGAGCACATCTCCTTTGGGCAACTCGCGCGCCAGCACAAGGGCGCGCGTCTGAGCGCTCATACGAACAAGTCCGGACGCCACAGCTTCGCGCGCCGAGGTTTCCTTGCCGCCGACGTCGACCATCCTCGCCTCCGACTCCGGATGCCGGCGGCCCACTAAACCTCTCCACCCGGCAGACGCCAAACCTCGACAACCGCGCTTGATCCGGCCTCGAGTACGGTTTCGTCTCGTCCGAAACGAACCACGCCGTGACAGTCGACGAGGCTCGACTGCACATGCGATCCCTGCGCTCCGGTTGGCGTTGCGCGCCAGCCGTCCGCACCTGCGCTCAGCCTCACCCGCACGAAGTGCAATCGCCCGGGTGCCTTCTCTATGGTCTCGGTCAAGACGGCGTCCATCGTCGGGCGAAGGAGGTCTCGGCAGCCGCGCATCTTGCGTATGGCGGGCCGCACGAACTGCTCGAAAACGATATGAATCGACACCGGGTTCCCGGGAAGCCCTAGGAACGGCGTGTCGCCGATGGCCCCGAGCACCACCGGTTTCCCCGGCTGCATGGCAACCCGCCACAGATCGATGTGCCCAAGCTTCTCGACCGCGCTTTTGACGAAGTCGTACCGCCCCACCGATACGCCCCCGGACGAGACCACGAGATCAGACGTCGCTGCCGCGCGCCTCAGCGCCTCGGTCACCGCCTCCGGGGTGTCGGCCACACCGCCGAAAGGCACGACCTCGCCGCCCGACTCCGTCACGAGCGCCTTGATTGCAACCGAGTTCGAATCCCGGATCTGCCCCGGCCCCGCGGAAGCCTCGGGCGCAACCAGCTCGTCGCCCGTCACCAGCACCGCGACCTTCGGGCCCGGCCTCATCGGAAGGGGCGAGTACCCCATGGATGCGAGCAGAGCCAACTCGCCGGGGGCGAGCTCGGATCCGGCACGGACAAGCGCATCGCCCTCGCCGAGATCGTCGCCCGCAGGGCGGACATGGCGGCCGACTGCCGTGGGGCGCCTGATGAGAACCCGGCCCTGCTCCTCGGACGTATCCTCCACCGGCACGATCCCATCGGCCCCCTCCGGAACCGGGGCGCCCGTCATTATCCGGACCGCCGCCCCGGGAGTGACCTCGAGGTCACCCGGGTCCCCCGCTCTGACCTCACCCACCAGCTCGAGTTGAACCGGCGCGCCCTCGGACGCCGCATCTACGTCGCCTGCCTTGACCGCGTAGCCGTCCATCGCCGAATTGTCGAAGCGCGGCAACGGGTGCGGGGCGAACAAGTCGACCGCCAGCACCCCGCCCAGGGCGTCGGCGACCAGAGTGTCCCTGGGCTCGACCGGCTGCACCGCATCGAGGATTCTTCGGCGCGCCTCCTCTACGGCGAGCATGGGCTCAACCAAGACGGGGAGTGAGCTCTCTGAGGTAACTCTTGAACGGCTCACCGAGATCGTCGCGCCGAAGAGCCAGCTCTACCGTTGCCCTGAGGTAGTCGAGCTTCTTGCCCACATCCATGATCGTTCCGTCGAACACATATGCATAGGCGCCCTGTTCTTCTGCAAGGATCTTGATTCCGTCTGTCAGTTGGATCTCGTCGCCAACGCCGGCTGCGGTCCTCTCGAGTGCCTCGAAAAGCTGAGGAGTAAACACATAACGGCCGCGCGACGCCAGGTTCGAAGGAGCTTCCTCCAGGGGCGGCTTCTCGACCATGTCCTTGATTCGAGCTACCCCTTCTTCGACCCAGTCGGGATCCACGACACCATAAGCAACGACTTCCTCCTTGGGCACCTCGACCACAGCAACGACGCTCTTGCCGTGGCGCTCGTAAACCTCGAGCATCTTCGGCATGAGGTCGGTCTCATCGCCTTTGGGCGGAGGCACTATCTCATCGGGCACCATGACGGCAAACGGCTCATCACCAACGTGCCGGCGGGCTACGAAGACCGCGTGTCCGAATCCGAGCGGCTCTTTCTGCCTTACGTAGTGGATTTGCGCCAGTTCGGGAATGGCGCGCACCTCGGCAAGCTGCTCGTCCTTGCTTGCTTCCTCGAGGTGGTGCTCGAGCTCCAATGACCTGTCGAAGTGATCCTCGACGGAGCTCTTGTTGCGAGAGGTGACGATCAGGATGTCGTCAAGTCCGGCGCGGACCGCCTCCTCGACGACGTACTGGATGCCCGGCTTGTCGACAACCGCAATCATCTCCTTCGGCTGCGCCTTGCTTGCAGGCAGGAATCTCGTGCCGAGACCGGCCGCCGGTATCACAGCTTTGCGCACCGTCACCTTTGGAAACCTCCCAACTTGTCCGCCCCGCGGGCCTGAGTCTACAGACCGCCCGCGAGGGGACGGGCCCGGGCGTTGCCGACGTCACCTTAAAGGGCACAAGGATGCGACAATCACTGACTATGCCCATCTACGAGTACGCCTGCACCGCCTGCGGGGAACGCACCGAGGCACGACAGGGTTTCACCGATCCTCCCCTGACCGAATGCCTAGCGTGTGGGGGAAACCTCCGCAAGCTCTACTCGCCGGTCGGGATCGTGTTCAAAGGGACCGGCTTCTATGCCACCGAGTCTCGCCAGACAGGGCGGGGCGATTCAGGCCCCTCCTCCAAGGAGGATGGTCGGGGATCCAAAGAGGACCAGGCAACCCGGGGCTCGGACAAGCCCTCCGGAGAGGCCAAGAAACCAGGTGACGGCGCCAAGCCTGCGACGAAGACAGCGACCAAGTCACAGGAGAAGAACTAGGTGCCCGGCGAAGCGAGCATCGGCATCTTCGGGGGATCGGGCTTCTACTCCTTCCTCGATGATGTTCACGAGGTCACCGTGGACACGCCCTACGGACCCCCCTCGGCCCCCCTTTCGGTCGGAGCTGTAGGGGGAATTCCCGTTGCATTCCTGCCGCGACACGGTGTTGCACATCATCTTCCGCCCCACATGATCAACTACCGCGCCAACGTGTGGGCCTTGAAGGAACAGGGCGTCGAGCGGATCATCGGCCCCTGTGCCGCAGGTTCACTCAAGAGAGAAGTCAAGCCGGGCGAGTTCGTCGTGTGCGACCAGTTGGTCGACCGCACCAACGCTCGCAAGGACACCTTCTACGACGGGGCGATAACAACACACGTCTCCTTCGCGGACCCCTACTGCCCGGAGCTGCGCACGCTCGCAGTCAACGCGGGGCAGGACCTCGACATTACCGTCCACGAACGAGGAACCGTCGTCACGGTCCAGGGCCCGCGTTTTTCGACCCGCGCAGAGTCCAGGTGGTACCAGAGCGCGGGATGGGAAGTGATCAACATGACCCAATACCCGGAGGCTTATCTCGCCCGTGAGCTCGAAATCTGTTATGTCAACATCTCGCTCATAACCGACTACGACGTGGGTCTGGAGGGGGCCACCGAGGCCGTCAGCCACGCCGACGTGTTGCAGGTCTTCGAGGCCAACAACGAAAGGCTCCGGAAGCTGCTCTTTTCCCTGGTGCCCCGCATTCCCCAGAGGCGCGACTGTCCCTGTGGGAGCGCACTGACCGGGGCTCGTCTGGAGCCTTAGGTCTGACTATCTTCCAGGCACTAGTACTGGGCGCCGTCCAGGGCGTGACCGAGTTCATACCAATCTCATCCTCGGGTCATCTGGTGATAGTGCCCGAGGTCCTCGGCTGGCCCTCACCCGGCCTTTCATTCGACGTGCTGCTCCACGTCGCCTCACTCATAGCGCTGGCGGCCTACTTCTACAGAGACCTGATGGGGGTGGCGCGGGGGGTGTTGGTGCGCGATCGGGATTCCCTGCGGCTCCTGGCCCTGCTCGTAATCGGCACGATCCCGGCCGTGATGGCCGGCGCCGGTCTGTCCGACTACTTCGAGGGCGCCTTCACCGATGCACGCTCTGCAGCGATCCAACTCGTGATCACCGCTGCAATCCTGATCGCGGGTGAACAGGCGCTTTCCTGGCACCAGCGCAGGGCCGCCCTACGGCCGTTGAAGGGCATGGCCGAGATCAATCCCTTGGACGCGGGCGTCATCGGAATCGCCCAAGCCATATCCATCCTGCCCGGGATCTCCCGCTCGGGGGCAACCATCTCGGCCGGACTGGCTCTCCGGGTCGCACGCGACGATTCCGCCCGCTTTGGGTTTCTTCTTGCAGTCCCGGCGCTGTTCGGAGCCGCTCTCGTGCAGGTGCCCGATCTCGGCCAGACGCCCCTCGGCGTCGGTGCGGGGGTGGCGGGATTTCTCGCCTCGCTGCTGTCATCCTACATTGCCATCGCAGGGCTGATCCGCTACCTGCGAAGCCGAACGCTGTACCCGTTTGCGGTCTATTGCGTCGTCGCGGGCCTGATCTTCCTTCTGATCCTCTAAAGCGGTTCCTCTCACCCATTCCGCGAGATCTGTTACCCTTTCCCCATAAGGCGACAAAGCGTCGCCCGTGGGATTTGCTTCCCCCTCCTCCTCTTCGGCGGCACGTGGGCAGGAAATCTCCCCGAAAGTGATGGTTGCCGCCATCAATAAGGAGTGAGTTGTGTCGACTTTTTCTGAGTTGGGCGTATCCGCGCCTGTGATCCAGGCGCTGGTCCGTGACGACATCGTCGAACCGTTCCCCGTCCAGGAGCTCGTGATGCCGGATGCGCTGGCCGGCCGGGACGTTCTGGCCAAATCCCGAACGGGGTCGGGCAAGACGCTTGCATTTGCGATCCCCATCGTCGAACGCCTCAACCCCTCGGGAGCGCGCCCTGCGGCCGTGATCCTTGCGCCGACCCGTGAGCTCGCGCTGCAGGTGACGGACGACTTCGTAGCCATTGCAAGGGCCCGCAATCTACGTGTCGCGACCGTCTACGGAGGCGTATCGTTGCGTGACCAGGCCGAACGCGCGGCCAGGGCACATGTGATCGTCGCCACCCCCGGCAGGCTCGAGGACCTGGCGAACAGAAGGATGTTGTCCTTGAAAGGCGTCGAGATCCTGGTTTTGGACGAAGCCGACCGAATGCTGGACATGGGGTTTCAACCCCAGGTCGATTGCATCGTCGATCGCCTTCCCAAGAAGCGCCAAACCATGTTCTTCTCCGCGACTCTGGACGGTTACGTAGGGCACGCGGCCCGCTCCTATACCAACAACCCCATCCAGCACGAGGTGCACAATCCGAAGCTCACCGTGGACGAAGCAAACCATCGCTTTGTCCCCGTGACGTCGGGCGACAAGGTGGGAAAGTTGATCGAGATACTCGAGGGCGAGCGCAGTCTTGCTCTTGTGTTCGTTCGCACCAAGCGCGGCGCCGACCGGCTCTCCTACAAGCTCAAGTCGCGAGGGGTTAAAGCGATTGCGATGCACGGCGACTTGACGCAGGCCGCCCGCAAGCACGCGCTGGACCGCTTTAAAGCGGGCAAGGTCGACGTATTGATAGCAACCGACGTCGCGGCCCGTGGGCTTGACCTTGATGACATCACCCACGTCATCAACTTCGATCCTCCTGAGGACGACAAGGGCTATGTGCACCGCGTAGGGCGCACCGCCCGAGCCGGACGAAGTGGAACCGGCGTCACCCTGGTGCTGCCGGATCAGCAGGCCGACGTAAGCCGAGTCGCATCACGTCTGCAACTATCCGACGACTTCGAACGTGAAGGCATGACGGTCGCAGCACCGCGCGTGGTGTTCTCCTCACATGGGCGCCGCTCGAAGATGCGGGCAAGGACCAAGAGAAAGTTCTGATGGGACCTCACGCAACCGAATGACAAGCCGGGACGAGGGTCTCGCCTCCAATCGCGCCCTGTGGGACGAGTGGACCGGCGTCCACGAGACCTCGGAGTTCTACGACCTCGCCGGCTTCAAAAAGGGCGGAGTCCGCCTTCGGGAGTATGAGATCGAAGAGATCGGCGAAGTCACCGGCAAGGCCCTTCTCCACCTCCAATGTCACTTCGGGATGGATACGCTTTCGTGGGCGCGCCTCGGCGCCAGGGTTACCGGCGCCGACTTCTCGGAGCGAGCGGTGGCCCTTGCACGTTCCCTCGCCGCTGAACTCGATATCGACGCGCACTTCGTGTGCTCGGACATCTATGAGCTGCCACAAGCACTCGAGGGCGCCTTCGACTTTGTCTACACCTCCAGGGGAGTGTTGGGATGGCTTCCCGACCTCGAGCCATGGGCGCGGGTAATCGCCCACTTCCTTCGTCCGGGAGGCGTTTTCTACATAAACGAGATCCATCCCTTTACGTGGGTTTTCGACGACACCGAAGAAACCACCGACCTCGAGGTGCGATGGCCGTACTTTCCGCGCCGTGAGCCGGTGGCCCTCCCGGTCAAGGGCTCCTACGCAGATCCCTGCGCAGAGGTGAGAACGAAGTTCGAGTACACATGGCCGCACAGCATGGCCGAGATAGTGACTTCGCTTGCATTTGCGGGCCTGCAC
>JALZJN010000236.1 GCA_030859735.1 Actinomycetota bacterium | reverse complement strand
TCAAGCTCAAAGAGACGACCTCTGTTCTCGCCGAGGGCTACTCCGCCGCCGATCTTCGCCACGGGCCTTTTGCGGTGGTGCAAAGGGACTTCCCCGTGCTTTCCATCTCGGTCGCAGGTCGTGCGGGGCGCGACATCGAAGATCTGACGCTATGGCTGGAGGAGCAGCGAGGCGCGCACGTGCTGCGGGTTAGCGACGGCGCGGGCGCCGATCTCGCCCTGCCCGGGGACCTCCCGGAACCACTCGCAACCATCCCCGCAGCGGTACGGGCACAGCAGGTCGCCTATGAGCTTGCGCTCTGCCGGGGACTGAACCCGGATGCCCCCGTCGGCCTCACCAAGGTGACGCCCACGTCCTAACGAGAGTATGGAGGTCACTAATGCCGGACCGAGAGGTGAAGTTGACGAACGAGGTGGGGCTGCATGCACGCCCCGCGGCGGTGTTCAGCAAGGCGGCGGCGGGATTCTCCGCCGACGTCACCGTCGCCAAGGGAAAAGAGAAAGCCAACGCCAAGTCAATCATGTCGGTGCTCAAGCTTGACGTGAAAAAGGGCGACTCCGTCACAGTCACGGCCGACGGCGACGATGCGGAGGAGGCTCTCGAGGAGTTGGTAGCACTGCTGGAGTCCCTGTGAGAAGCCTCCAGGGCGTAGCCGCCTCTCCGGGGGCGTCGGTGGCCCCTGCTTGGCTGCATAACGTAGCCCCCATCGACTTCCCGACCGGTGCCGTCGACGATCGCGAGACCGAGGTCGAGCGCCTGCTCGAGGCCATCGAGACCGTGGCGCAGTCCCTTGAAGAACAGGCGAGCAGGTCCTCCGGTGAGCTGGCCGAGGTCCTCGAGGCGCAGGCGATGATGGCTCGCGATCCCGAGCTTGCCACCAGCGCACAAGGCGCCATCAAGAGCAACGGCACGAACTCTGCCCGCGCCATCGTCGACGCCGGAGAAGGGTATGCAGAGGCGCTGGCGGCGAGCGAGAGCGAGTACATGGCCGCGCGCGCGGGCGACATCAGAGATGTGTGCACGCGCATAGCCCGACGCTGCCTCGGAGCTGCGGAGACGGACATTCGAGCAATGGATGACCCAGCCATCGTGGTGGCAATCGAGCTGCCGCCGGCAGATGTCGCTGCGCTCGACAAGGAGCTGGTAAGGGGGATAGCAACGCAAGAGGGAAGCCGGTCGAGCCATACCGCGATCGTTGCGCGCTCTCTCGGCATACCGGCGGTGGTGGCTGTTTCGGGGTTGATCGAAGCAGTCGAAGGAACTCCCATGATCGCGCTCGACGGTGATGAAGGAACCGTTCACGTCGATCCCGACGACGACACACGAGAACGTACGGAGCACAAGACCGCAGCAAGAACAGAACACCGGGCGCAGCTGTTGAGGAAAGTGCGCGAAGGACCTTCCGCTACAAGCGACGGGCGAGTGGTCGAGATGGCTGCGAACGTCGGTTCTGTCGCTGAGCTGCAGGGCGCACTCGAGGCAGGAGCTGAAGGGGTGGGGTTGCTTCGAACCGAGTTGCTCTTCATCGATCGCGCCACGCCGCCGACCGAGGACGAACAAGTGGCACTGCTCGAGGAGATGACCAGTCTATTGGGTGATCGGCGGCTAGTGGTGCGCACTTTCGACTTCGGAGCGGACAAGCCGGTGCCGTTCCTCGACATGGACGCGGGACCGAATCCGGCTCTCGGTGTGCGAGGAATCAGGCTCGCGCGCGCACAACCCGAGCTCTTGGAGACTCAGCTGCGCTCGATCACGCGGGCCGCGCGGAGCGGAAAGCTTGCGGTCATGGCTCCGATGGTCGCAAACGTGGCGGAGGCCGAGTGGTTCCTCGAGCAAGTAGAGCGCGCCGGCGACGACACAGAAATCGAAGTCGGCGTCATGGTCGAGGTGCCTTCGGCGGTACTCGTCGCAGAAATGCTGGCCGACCGGCTCGACTTCCTATCGATCGGCACCAACGACCTCACCCAATACCTACACGCAGCCGACAGACAACTGGGGCCTCTCTCCTACCTGCAGGATCCGTTCTCACCGGCGTTGTTGCGAGCAGTCGAGCAGGTCTGCACCGCGGCGCGCGACAAGTCCTGGGTCGGAGTATGCGGCGAAGCGGCCGGTGATCCGGCGTGGGCGCTGGTTGCAGTGGGGCTGGGCGTCACGGAGCTCTCTATGGGCGCAGAAGCCTTGCTCGAGGTGCGCGTCGCGGTTGGTGAGCACTCGCTCGAGGAGTGCCGCTCTCTTGCCCGCGAGGTTCTGGCGGCCGCGGATGCCGAAGAAGCCCGCCACATCGCAGAGTCCCTACTCTCGTGACTAGATTGTTGGATCACTATGGCTCCGGACTCGCAGCACTTGCGGGGCAGGAGCTCGTCGGTGCCATTCGAGCATCCGAGGGGCGGAGCTTGCTGGCGGAAATAGATACGTCCGCCGCGCCTCTGTTTGCGGGCACGGCCAACGCCGAGATCGCCGCCGCCTTCGGCGCCGATCTCATATGCCTCAACCATGTCGAGATCGGCAACTGGGAATCACTTGGACGAGGCCTCGAGCACGTGGGACCCAGGCCGGAGGGCTTCGGCGGCTTGGTCCGCCTCCTCGGTCGTCCTGTCGGACTCAACCTCGAACCGGACGTCGATACGGTACCGGAATCGTTTCGCGCCACAACGGACAACGCTCGCGCGGCCGCCGCGGCAGGAGCGTCGTTTGTCGTGGTGACGGCCAACCCGGGCCGTGCGGCGCGGCTCGAGGAGGTCGCAGCAGCGGTCCAGACCGTCCGCGACTGTGGCCCCGAGCTGTGCTGCTGGGCAGGCAAGATGCACCACGCGGGGGCAGAGGAGAAACTCGGCCCAAAATCGGTCGCTCGGCTCATCGCGGCGGGAGCGCACGGCGTCCTGGTGCCGTTGCCCGGCACCGTTCCCGGGATCTCCGAGGGACACGCACGAGAGATGGTGGAAGAGGCTCGCTCCTCGGGCGCTCTGGCCATCGGGACGATAGGGACTTCGCAAGAAGGAGCAGATGGCGATACGCTGCGACGGCTTGCACTCGCAGCCAAACGCATCGGAGTCGATGTCCATCATCTTGGAGATGCGGGCCCGGGGGGAATGGCGGCTCCCGAGAGCCTGTACGCATACTCAGTCGCAGTGAGAGGGATCCGTCACACATGGAATCGAATGGCGCGCGGCACACGGGCGTCGTGGCCGGGAAGGAGTAAGTGATGGCTTTCGAAGAGGTCGCACAGAAGGTAATCGACGGACTGGGGGGCAAGGACAACATCAAGAACATGGAGCCTTGCATCACGCGCATCCGCGTTCAGGTTGTCGACATGTCAAAGGTAGACGAATCAGGACTCAAAGGGGCCGGGGCTCACGGCGTCATGAAGATGGGAAGTGCGATTCAGGTGGTGATGGGCACACAGAGCGACAACATCGAGGCTGAAATGCGCCGGATCATGGAAAGCTCGTGACCCAGATCTCGAGTCCCTTCACCGGCACGCTCGTATCCCTCGACGACGTGAACGACGAGGTCTTCTCCGAGCGAGTGATGGGCGAGGGTGTTGCGGTGAAGCCGAGTGAAGGGCGTGTCGTCGCACCGGTCACCGGCACGATCGCCAAGCTCTTCGAAGGAGGTCATGGGTTCGCCATCGAGACCTCGGAAGGACTGCAGGTTCTCGTCCACGTCGGACTCGAGACCGTGCATCTGAAGGGCGACGGGTTCACGGTGCGGGCGAGCGAGGGTCAAGAGATCAACGCCGGAGACGAGATCGTGGTCGTGAATCTCGAGCGCATGAACGAGCTGAACATCGACATCGTATCCCCGGTGGTCGTTATCTCCGGCGAGGCGGCAACTGTCACCGAAACCAAAGACGTGAAGGCCGGCGACCCTCTGCTGGAGGTCAAGGCAGGAGGTTAGCGACTGGCCCCGCCCAATCGCATCGGTCGTTATTCGAGCCCGTTGACCGCGAGGGTCAGCGTCGGAAGACCGTCGCCATCCTCAACGACGCTGTCGAGGGTGACCTCATCCAACGATTTCACATGAGCTTTTACGCCGATCAGGGCGGCGGCGGAAAATGTCGTCGTCACGCCTATCACGGCCATTCCTCCCGCACGCGCGGCCTCTACGCCCGCCGGTGAGTCCTCGATGACAACACACTCACGGGGTGCAGCTCCGAGGCGCCGGGCTGCTTCGAGATAGCCCTCCGGATCCGGCTTGCCGGCGCTCACATCGTTAGCGGTGATGAGGACCGGGGGTTTGGGCGCCGCGATAGTGCGGAGTCGGCTCGCGGCCAAAGGAGCTGTGCCCGAAGTGACCACCGCCCAGCTCCTCTCGGGCAAGGAGGCCAAGAGGCCCACAGCACCGGCGATGGGCAACACGTCTGAGGCGTCGGCCTCTCTGCGCTCGAGCTCGCGCACCTCTGTCTCCGCCGAAAGCTGAGGCGCTATCGCGGCGATCACTTCGGCAGCGGGCCTCCCGTGAGCGATGCTCATGAGTGCGTCGCCGTCGAGATCCCGTTCCGCGGCCCACAGCCGCCACACGCGATCGACGACGGCAGTCGAGTCGGCGAGCACGCCATCTAGGTCAAAGAGAACAGCCTTGCACGACAAGCGCATCAAGCAGCGAACACCTCGCGTCCGTTCACGAGGGTGCGCTGAATGGTGAGCGAGTCGTCGAGAACGATGGCATCGGCGGGTGACCCGGGGTGAAGAGTGCCCAGCTCGGGCCGCCCGATGAGGCGGGCCGGGACGGTGCTGGCGGCGTCGAGCGCATCCGACATATCGGCCCCCAGATTCACGAGGTTGCGCACAGC
Organism: Actinomycetota bacterium; assembly: GCA_030859735.1. GTDB lineage: Bacteria > Actinomycetota > CADDZG01 > CADDZG01 > WHSQ01 > JACDAL01. The sequence continues at coordinate 2,975 of JALZJN010000236.1, read as the reverse complement.
GGTATCCATAGTCGACACACTTCCGGCGAGAGTACCGTCGGCCAAACGCGCGGCCCCCTCCAGCACGAAGACCTCCCTGTCACCGAGGGAGTAAGAGCCGTCTCCCAAGCCCGCCGCCATGATGGCGTCGGTGACGATCGCGAAGCGCCCGCGAGCAGCGAGAAAGGCGGCAAAGACGGCCTCGGGAGCAAGATGCACGAGATCGACGATCGCCTGCACGGTGACGTCTGGTCGAACCAGAGCGGCACCAGCAACGCCGGGATCTCGCGGCTGCCAGCGCCGTTGGGCGTTATAGATGTGCGTGATCGCTCGCGCCCCGCGATCGAACGCCGCATGAGCTGCGGGCGCATCCGCGTCGCAGTGACCACACGCGACCACGATCCCTCTCTCTATGAGCTGCTCGATAAGGTCCAGAGCACGAGGCAGCTCGGGGGCCAGCGTCATGTAGGTCACGGGGCCGGCGTCACAGAGGCGAGCCGCCAGCTTCAGGTCGGGTTCGCGAGTGTTGAGAGGATCATGGGCTCCCGCCCAAGAGGGGTTGATAAACGGTCCCTCGAGATGAACACCGAGGATCCGCGGCCCCCCAGGGCTCGGTTGAAGTGATCGCGCCACGCCCAGCGCCTCCTCGTAGGCGGTGGGGGGGGACGAGATGAAGGTGGGTTGGTAGGCAGTCACGCCGGTCTTGGCAAGCCTCGCGCCGGCTTCGGCGTACCCGTCCCGGTCGGCTGCGAGGAAATCGACGCCCCCGAACCCATTGACTTGGAGATCTATGTAACCGGGGGCGGCAAGGCCCCTTCTCCCCGGCGGCGACACCCCCACCTCGGCCACCAGCCCGTCCTCGATCAGCACGTCCCCGCCGACGATCTCATCGCCGATCTTCGCCTCGCGTACGCCCAATCGCATCCGGTCTCGCTTTCATGACACATCCCCGGTCCCAAAGGAGTATTTTGTAACCACTCGTCCGCCGAGTCCAGGGGGAAGAAAATGCTGGGAGTTCTTCAGCGCATCGGCCGGTCATTGATGATGCCCATCGCCGTCCTGCCGGCGGCCGCATTGCTGCTCCGCCTAGGAAACTACTTCCAAACGGTCTCCTGGCTCAGCTGGGGCACCACCATCTGGCAGGTCATGGAGGCCGGTGGCCAGGCCGTGTTCGACAACCTACCGTTGCTGTTCGCAATCGGCGTAGCGATCGGGTTCACGGAAGGGGCGGGGGCCGCAGGGCTGGCAGCCGGCGTCGGCTACGTCGTGCTGAAGGGCATCAACGACATCTCTGAGGTGAGTCCCGGCCAGCCGGTGGACATGGGGGTTCTGGGCGGCATCATCATGGGGCTGATTGCTGCCGTCCTCTACGACAGGTTCAAGGGTATCCACCTTCCCGACTATCTCGCCTTCTTCGGGGGCCGCCGCTTCGTCCCGATCATCACTGCCTTCGCGGGCATGGGCGTCGGGCTGCTCGCCTACTTCATCTGGCCCCCGATCGGGAGAGGCATCCAGGATTTCGGAGATTGGATCGTGGGGGCGGGCGCAGTCGGTGTGTTCATCTACGGGATAGCCAACCGTGCCCTCTTGCCCGTAGGCCTGCATCACATCATCAATACGCTGGTGTGGTTCGAGTTCGGCACCTTTACTGCACCCGGAGGCAAGGAGGTGCACGGCGACCTCACCCGCTACTTCGAAGGTGATCCCGAAGCCGGCATCTTCATGGCCGGCTGGTACTTCGTCATGATGTTCGGGTTGCCGGCCGCCTGCCTTGCGATGTGGCGCGCCGCCGACCGGGACAACAAGAAATCAACCGGCGCCATCATGGGCTCGAGCGGCTTTACGTCGTTCCTCACGGGCATCACCGAGCCGATCGAGTTCAGCTTCATGTTCGTCGCGCCACTCCTCTACGCGACTCATGCAGTGCTCTGCGGCATCGCTCTCGTCGTCGCCGAGAGGCTGGGAATTCTGATCGGCTTCGGGTTCTCCGCCGGGCTGATCGACTACATCGTCTCCTTCGGGCTTTCGACCAACGCCCTGCTGATAATTCCCATCGGCCTGGTGTTCGCCGGCGTCTACTTCGTCCTCTTCACGACGTCAATCCGCGTGTTCAACCTCGCCACACCGGGCCGTGAGCCCGTCGAGACAGTTTCCGGTCGAGCCGAGCCGGCACCGGCCTAGAGCTTTACTGCCGAGTGGTGGATAAAGGCTGCTCTGCAACCACCGACCACCACTCGGCACGAAAGCGCTAGTCATCGAGGCGTTCGCCGTGGCCGCGATGGCCGTCGTGTGGTGGGCGCCGACGTTTCTGGCCTTGAGCGACCTTCAGTCTCGCCCGCACATCCCGCGCGTCTACCTCTGGAAATGGACCGCGATCGTGTGCGTTCCGGTCGTGGGCCCACTGCTCTATCGAACGAAAGGTCGCCGGGAGCTCGACACCCTCGGGGGCTGAGAGCTGCTTTGTTACAAAACGCGGCATGCCTCTGTTCTGTACCAGACCTCGGCTGGGCCCGAGCGCCTACTCTACCCCTGAGCCTTGACGTGAGAAGCCTGAATCAGCAGACATCGCAACAGCGACGCTTCCGGTCCGAGAACGAGGGGGTGGTCACCGCCGGCCTCGCCGGAACCAGAGTGGAGGCGCTGCTTTCTCCTCTCGTTCACTTCGTGGAGCTTGTAACTGCGCTGCTCGTTGTTGGTATGGGAACGTGGGCGCTGGCCGGAGACCGACTAACCCTTGGAGGGTTGCTAGCATTCCTTACCTACCTCACGCAACTGTACAGACCGTTGAGTGATCTGACGACTTTGAGCGGGATTATCTACTCGGCATCGGCGGGAGCTGAACGTGTCATCGAGCTGTTCGACGAAGAACCGGGAGTCGAGGAGCGATCGGACGCTCGGTCGCTGGCGAGGGCGCAAGGTTCGATCGCGCTCGAAAAGGTGTCGTTTCGCTATCCGGGCGCTCGGCGCGATGCGCTACAGGCCGTCTCCTTGACGGT
>JALZJN010000159.1 GCA_030859735.1 Actinomycetota bacterium | reverse complement strand
AGCGCATCGTGATCGAGCCGTGGCCGGTCGAGGTCATCGACTCGACGGGGGCCGGGGACGCTTTTAGCGGCACGCTGGCGGCCGCCGTGGCCCGCGGGGCCGCACTCGAGGATGCCATCGAAAGAGCTGCTGCTGCGGGTGCGCTCGCCTGTACGAGGCTTGGAGTCGTTCCCTCCCTGCCGCGCCTCGAGCAACTCGAGGAATTCATGAACGCGGGCAGATGAGCGAGGGACTGCTCCCGGTAGAGCCGGGCAGGCAGCGACTACTGAGGGTCGACAGCGCCGTGATCCTCAAGCGTTTTCTCTACCTCGAGCGCGCCGTGATCGTGGCCGCGGCCGCCTGGGTCCCGGCGGTCCAGCGGCTCGAGACCAAGGCCCTGTTGAGCCGCTCGGCATGGGAGGACGCCGAAACTGCCAAGGCCTTGCGCAACCGAATCTTCGAGCTGCGCTACCCCGATCGCACCTTGGAGCCCGGACCCGAGCCGCTGGTCACACTCTTCGACGAGGCCCTCGACGCTCCCGGGCCCGCTGATCTCTTGACGGCCCTGGCAGGAATCCTCTTTCCCGCACAGAGAATGGCCTATGAGGACTATCTCGAGGTCTCGGACGACATCGCGGACGGACCCACCCGCCGTTTTCTCGAGGTCGCGGTCAAGGAGAAGGCCGCGCGCGAGATCGCGCTCCGGGAGGCGGCGGAGCACGAGGCCGGGACGCCGAGCGAGTGGGTGGCTAGTCTGCGAGACCGGCTCGACGAGCTTTCGGGCGGGAGCTTCGAACCCCCAAGCCCCGCCGAGACTTGCCCACCTCTCAATGGAGGGCGAGCCTTCAGCCTGGCGCAGGAACCGGCGCGCGACCCTCGCTACTTTGTAACTCCCTTCTACTGGCCCGATGCGCTCGACCCCGGCTATCCCTACGGCGAGGGCATGCTCCTGCAGCTACGGAGCGCGGTCAGCCATCTAAACGAAGTCTGGGCGGTCGAGACTGCCGGCGCGGTTCTGCATGCTTTCCAGCGCGAGCTCGGCTGGGAGTTCCTCTTCGACGCCGCCCGCTGGCTCTACGACGAGAGCCGCCACATGACGATGGGCGGCCGCCGGCTTGCCTTCTGGGGCTTCGAGACCGCCGAGATCCCTCTCGGCAGCTACATCTACCAAGCCTGCCGCGACCAGGACCCCATCTACAGGCTTGCGATGCTGGCGTTCTTCGAGACCAAGAACATCGGCAAGAAGAAGGGCCGGGCGGCAACATTCGGAGGGCTCGGCGACCGCACCAGCCAGCGGGACATGGACTTCGATTGGGCCGACGAGGCCATACATGCCGGCTATGGCCGCCGCTGGCTGCGAGCCGCCCTCGAGGAGCGCGGCGAGGACCCCGAGAGCTGGCCCGAGCTTGTGTCGCGTTGCGAGAGTCTGGTATCCGAGCGAGTTGCGCAGGCGACCGATGCCGAGCGACGCGCATGCATGGAGGGGGCCGCGACTCTGGTGGCACGCGCGGAGGAGCTTTGTTCTAACCTAACTAGCTCCGCCTGAGGAGCTCGAAAAGCATGCCTTTGAAGCCGTTCTTGTCCACACGCGTGACGACCGTCGCATTTGGCTCTGTGCTGAGCACATGATTGAGGTCGACGAGACTGTAGCCGCGTGTCAACTCGCTCGAATACTCGACATCCACGAAGCAATCCCTCGACTCGAGAATGAGCTCATGATCGATCGCCATCGCCATCATCAGTGAGTCGGGATGGCTTATGCCATCGACGGACGCTCCCTCGACGTGCGTTCGCATGAACTCCCAAGCGCCGAGGTTGACCTGTAGGTAGAACTCCGACAACTTGGTTCTCATGTCGAGGATCGGAGAAAGCTCTTCGCGCAGCAGGATCCCGTAGTCGACGCACAGGTCCCACGGCACCAGCGTGACCTCGAAGCCCGCGCCGAGCACGATGTGGGCGGCCTCGGGATCGACATAGAAGTTGAACTCGGCGGCCGGCGTGACGTTGCCGAGCCGGTTGTTGCTGCCGCCCATCACCCATAGGCGCCTCACCCTGGACGGAAGGCCGGGGTCGAGCGCCAGCGCGAGCGCGATGTTCGTGAGCGGTGCCTGGGCGATGATCTCCAGCTCGCCGGCATGGCGATGGGACATCTCAATGATGGCGTCGGCGGCATGGCCCTTTGCCAGAGAGATACCCGGCTCGGAAAAATTGGCTCCGCCCATCCCGTCGGGACCATGCACGTAGTGGGCGGTGACGAGATCTCGCATCAGCGGTTGGGGCGCACCGGCGAAGACCGGGATGTCCGGACGGCCGGCGACCTCAACCGTATAGAGCGCGTTGCGGATCGCCTGCTCGAGATACACGTTGCCGCAACAGACCGTCACAGCCTCCAGCGCGACCGACGGCCACAACAGCCCGAACAGCATCGAGGTGACGTCGTCGCCGGCGGTATCGGTGTCGATGAGAAAACGGGTCGTGACGGCTCCTAGCTCGCTGGGATGCACCATTGTGCCCGAGCGTAGGTCCGCCGGTCCAACGGAACCGACCCTGTGCAGGTTAGAACGTTATTGGGGCCGGGGCGGAGGGGCGCAGCCGACCCTCTTAGATCGGGTGGTCCTTCTGCAGGATGACGTTGTCCGTGTCGGAGCCGATCGAGCGCAGCTTCAGCGTGTTGTTGGCAGTGTCGATCTCGATCATACCGAAGGCGTTGATGCCGTCCTCACGGTTCTTGATGGCATTTGTCGGCTGGCTTCGCTGACCGGCCCTGTCCGTTCCCGAGGAGCAGAACTCGTAGGCCTCTTCCTGCGTGTATGCGGAAGGGTGCTGGCCCAGGTACTGCAGATGAGAGTTGCCCGAGCAAATCAGCACCGCATGGCCCTCCTTGACCCGGTTCTTGAAGAAGGTCACAAGCTCGTTGTACTCCTGATTGAAGTTGTTCTTGAGATGGCTCATCTGGCGGGGCATGAACAAGACAAGCACCGGCGCGCTCGAGTTGGACATGACGTTCTTCAGCCACGCCTTCTGCTTGGCACCGAGCATCGAGTCTCCGGTATCGGGATCTCTCTTGTCCGAGAAGCGGCACGAGTCCGTGAAGAAGAGGTGGGCGTCTCCGTAGCGAACGGCGAAGTAGCGTTGGTCGAGATTGGCCGAGAGCTGGTCCCACGCGGAGATCGTGAACTTCCCGTAATCGCCACTCCATGCATCGCCCCGGCCGTAGTCCTGGTCATCCTGGCAGCCGATCCAGAACCCTTTCTTGGTCATGCTCGAGATGCTGGAGGACGCCAACATGCGCGTCCAGCGATCCTGATAGGCACCTGCGGTTCGAGACACCGCGGACCTCGTTCCAAAGGCTGCGTAACCGAAGTCGCCTAGGTGCACGAAGAATTCAGCCCCCCGCGCTGCGGCCCGCTCAAAGGAAGGGTTCGGGACATGGAAGTCGGTGCAGGACCCGAATGCGAACGTGATCTTCTGCCCTGCAGCAGGTGGCGTGCGAAGGGTGTGGACGGCGCTCGTCGCCGTGCCTCCCGCTCCCGTAGTAGCAATCGCACGCCAGTAGACGACCGAGTTCGCCGGCAGGCTCGCCAGCCAGCCCTTGGCGACTGCGGCCCGCTTGACGTATCCGGAAGCAAAGCTCGATCGGGAGCTCGAGAAATCGGACTGGGTGCTCCACTCGAAACGCACCTTTGCAGGAACCGTCGTCCGGGCCACAACGCGAGCTCTCAGGCCCTGATCGGTCGTGAAGCGCCCCGCATAGGAGAACACAGAGTAAGGGGCGGTCGGCTTCTTCGCCTGTGAGGAAGTGGCCTTGAACTTGGAGATCTCGACGGTCGCCGTCCACTTCTTGGCTGCGTCATGCAGGAACACGCAACCATACGGCCCCGCCTTGGCAAGCACAGGATCGGTATGAGTCTTCGACACTGTCCAGTTGCGCGGTTGTATTCTTCCGGCCCGCCAAACCTTCGCCTTCAGAGTGGTCTTGTCGCCGCCCCTTACGTTGAATCGGATCATGAAGCCTGCGTCGGTCTGCTCGGGAATCTCAGCCTTGCCCAATACTTTCTCGCCCCTCATCGTGAAACGCGACAGGCGAACGTAATTGCGGTCGACGTAGCAGGCGTAGAAGTCTCCGTAGTTGACGTAACGGGCCACCAAGCCAAAGCGCGCGTCTTTGTTACGGGAGTGGATCTTGGCAATGATGTCGACGTCGCGCACGTCCTTGTTCAAGACCAGAACGGGGCTTGGGTTAAGAGGGTCGGCGTTACCCTCCGGGTCCAAGACGAAGTAGCCCTTGTGAGAAGAGATGCCCCACGGCATCTCGTAACGGGGACTGTACCAACTCTTGCCCCAGCCCTTGGTCGTCTTAGCCCGGCGGAAGCCGTCCGAGTACAGGGTCGTGGCCGCTTCGGCGACGCGCGACCCCACGACCGCCGACCCGGCTCCGGCTGCGGCAAGGACCAAGCCGCGCTGAAGAAACTCTCGTCTTTCCATAATCAGGTATCGGCGGACCGGGCGCCTTTCTTAACCGCGCCGGCAAAGCCCGGCCGGTCCGGCCCCACCGCCGGGGTGCCCGAGTGGCTAGGACATGGCCTCGTAGGCGAGTCCGACTGCGGCCGCATAGATGCCATGCATCAGCGCATCCTGGCCGAGCGCCTTCGGTCCCCACTCCTGAGGCTTTGGGGCCAAGTCGAGGGCGGGCAGCATCGTGAGGGCCGAGCCCCACACCAGACCGAAATGCACCGTCGATGCCGCTGAGCCGCTCATTCCGGTCGCACCGAGAAGACCGCGCACGGCCCCCCACGCGGTCCCATAGCCCCAGTGAGTGAGGTTCGACAGTTTCATCTTCTCCTGCTCGCTGCCGGTCGATACGGGGAACGTCTTCTCGACCGCCTCGGCGGGAGCCGTGCTCGGCTCGCCGCCTTGGAGCTTCATCTGCCCCATCTGGTAGGCGGTCATCACCCCGGTTCCGACCGCTCCCGCGGCGACACCCTTGACCAGCGCGGCACTCACATCTCGAAAAGCCATCCTTTTCTCCTCTCAGCCCAACTCGGGCAGAACTATGTCCCGATAGAAACGGAAGAAACCTTCCTGATCGGGACCAATCTGGTGTATCCACACATGGTCGTAGCCCGCATCGACGAACTTCTTGATTCCCTCGATGTGCTCCTGGTCGTCGGGGCCGCACACGATGGTAGAGACGACATCTTCTTCGGGCACCATCGAAGTCGCCTGCTCGAACAGAGCGGGCACCGGCAGCTCCTGCATCAGCTGGCCCTCGACCCCGGCCACGGGCCAGTACTCCATTACCGTGCGCCGCGCTTGCTGCTTGTCGCTCGCCCAACACACGTTGACCTCGCTGTAGCGAGGCTTCCCTGCCCCGCCCGCCTCGTCGAACGTCTTTAGCATCTCGGCGTCGGGAGCCAGACCCACAAACCCGTCTCCGATCCTCCCCGCCAGCGTCGTGGATGCCGGGCCGCTGCCCGCCACCATTATCGGAATGGGACGCTCCGGAAGATCGAAGATGCGAGCGTTCTCGACGGTGTAGTAACGGCCATGGTGGCTCTTCTGCCCGCCTTCCCAGAGCATCCTGATGACCTCGACCGCCTCCTCGAGCATCTCCAAGCGGACCGGGGCCTCCGGCCAGCGGTCTCCGAGAATGTGCTCGTTGAGGTTCTCGCCGGAGCCCACACCCAAGGCGAAGCGGCCCTCCAACATGACGCCTGCGGTGGCGGCTGCATGTGCGACCACGGCGGGGTGGATACGGACGCTGGGACACGTGACCCCTGTCACCACGCCAATTCGCTTCGTCACCTGAGCGATGCCACCGAGGACCGCCCACACAAAAGGACTGTGACCCTGGGCGGTAACCCAAGGGTGGAAGTGGTCGGAGATCGCCGCGAAGCTGAAGCCCGCCTCCTCTGCTCGGCGAGCGTTGGCCACGAGCGCCTGGGGGGCGTGCTCCTCGGATGAGATCTTGTAGCCGAACTCTGTCACGCTGCACCTTTCTCTCTACGTCGTCTCTCTACGTCGTCTCTCTACGTCGTCTCTCTAAAGTCGTCTCTCCCACGTCGAATCGAGCTGCCGTCGCCGAAGGTACTCAAAGACAGGATTGAACCCTGGAGTTAGAAGCGTTCAGCCGAGGGGCCGTCCCTGTGCATCGAAGCGATCGATGCGATTCGCCCCCACGCCTTCGAGGATCGTGGCCGCCTTGGCCACCTCGCCCTCGTCGCCCGAGTGGACGCCCACCAACACCCGGCCCTCGTTGACCGCGTCCCTGTAGCGCGTGGTCCACATCTCTTCTATGCCCGAGATCATTCCGCCTGCGGTCGCGCCCGCCGCTGCCCCTCCCGCGGTCGCGGCCCAGATGCCCGCGCCGACCGCAGGCCCCACGCCCGGGATGCCGAAAGCCGCGGCCCCGGCGACGAAACCCAACAGTCCCCCGGCCGCCCCGCCGGCGGCGCCACCCACCGCCGCATTCTTGCCGAGCTCGGCGGGCATCTCTGCGGTCTGCTCTTGCGTCTCTTTCTCCGACACTGCGGCCTCGTCATCGCGGCTCAGAAACGACAGATTCGATGCCGGAACGCCCGAGGTCTTGAGCTCTTGGAGAGCCCTGCGCGCCTCTAGGGGGCCGTGATATGTGGCCACCACGTTGTACTCGGCCGCACGGGAGTCAGTCATCCTGCGCTCCTCTAGGTCGGCGCGGCGATATGGAGCCGTCCGGCTCGATCACCTCGACACGTTCATCCGCACGCTCGTCGGTTTCACGATCACGGTCGTCTGCATGGGGCGCCACATGCACCAAAGGGTTCTGTTGGTCTTCGGATCGCTCCTCGGCACGGCCCGCCCAGCGCCCCTCCTCCTGTTCGTCTCTCAAATCTTGTTCGTCTCTCAAATCTCTTCCCTCAAATTCCGGCTCCTGGTAGATTCACTAGCCTTCCACTCCATTTGCTCCTCAAGTTGCTCCTCAAGCGTGTGGTTTCCCCATCCGAGCCGAGAACATGCCGATATCCTCCATCGTTCCTCGCTGAGACACGTCGAGAAAGGATCCGCAATGACCCAGGTCGAGTTCCCCTCCAACGGCTCCACCGCGCCCGGCTATCTGTCGACCCCGACCTCCGGCAGCGGGATCCCCGTGGTCGTGCTGCAGGAGTATTGGGGGCTCGAGGACCACATACGCGATGTCTGCGACCGCTTGGCGGCCGAAGGTTTCCTGGCGCTGGCCCCCGATCTCTATCGAGGCGACACCACCACCTCGCCCGACGAGGCCGAGCAGAAGATGATGGCGATGTCCATGGACCAGGCCGAGCGCGATATGCGGGGCGCGGTCGACTACCTCGCTCAGCACGAGGCAAGTGAGGGCCGGGGAGTCGGCTCGGTGGGCTTCTGCCTGGGCGGCGGGCTCTCAGTGTGGGCTGCAGGCGCGAATCCAAGAGTGGCTGCGGCCGTCTCCTACTACTACCTCATGCCTCACGGCAAGCCCGACTTCACCAAAGTCGAGGCCCCCGTTCTGGGCCACTTCGGCACCGCCGACGACTTCGTCTCAGTCGACGACGCCAAGGCGCTGGAGCAAGAGATGAAAGACGCCGGCGTCGACGTCCACTTCGAGTTCTACGAAGGCAAAGGCCACGCCTTCTTCAACGACACGGACCGCCTCGGGACCTACGACGCCGACGCGGCAAGGGAGTCGTGGGTCAAGACGCTGGATTTCCTGCGGTCCAATCTGGCCTAGACCGCCGAGTGACTCTGCTCGGCCTCGCGCTGGTGGTCAATGCACAAGCGCGCGGAGGGCTTAGCCCGCAGTCGCTCGTCGCCTATAGGCCTCCCGCACACCTCACAGGAACCGTAGCTCCCGTCCTCGATGCCCGCCAAGGCCCGCTCGATGTCGCGCAGTTGCTCATCGGTGGACTCGAGGATCGAGAGATCCTTCTCCCTCTCGAACGTCTCCGTCGCCTGGTCCGCCGGGTGCTGATCAATCGAGGACAGCTCCGCTACGTCCTCGCCCCCCGCCGACTCCTGTTCGATCTCTGAGGAAAGCTCACCACGGGCGTCCAGCAGCCGCCGCCGCTCTTCCTCGAGGTTGTTCCTGGCTTCTTCGAGATCCACTATCGACTCCTCTTGATGTGTTGTCTTAGTTAAAGCTTCAGGGTGCGAGCAAGAGCGCGGCCTAGGGGGATTGCGGTTGCGTACCCACAACCCCCCAAGCCCACGCTCGCCGGGTTAAGCCCGTGGCTCGGCCCATTGACTGGGTACCCGACCGACGGACCGGCCGCGATGTCGGTTGACAGAAGCGGTTACTCCGTGGCGCCGCTCTCGGTTGCTCCGCGACGCGCCGCCTCCGCCTGGACGAGCTGACGGTTGACGTGGTCCCAGTCGAGGTTGGCGAAGAACGCCTCGACGTAGTTCTTGCGACCGTCCGGAGTTGCGCCGAAATCGGCCGCGTAAGCGTGCTCGTAGACATCGATGCCGAGTACCGGAACCATGTTGTAGACGGCCCACAGATTCTGCGTGTCCATGATGTAGTTGAACAACGATCCGTCGTTGAGGTCGTAACCGACCATGACCCAGCCTCGGGCAGCCGACGCCGCCTTTCTCACCGCGCTCTGCCACGTGGCCACGCCGTTGAACTCTTGATCAATGAGTTCGGCAAAGCGGCCCTCGGGGTCGCCGCCGTTGCCGCCGAGATGTCCGAAGTAAAGCTCGTGGTTCTTGAAACCGAGCAGGGCAAATGTGTAGTCGATCGAAATCGAGCGTAAGGGAGAATAGACCTGATTGCCCTCCGCCTCGTCGTAGTCGATCTCGTTCAAGAGCTTGCGGCACTCGTTCGACTTCTTGACATAGCCCTCGTAGAGCTTGTAGTGGTTCTCCATCGTCTCCCTGGAGATGCCCTGCAGCTCCTTATCGAAGGCGGGAAAGTTTCGCGCTTTTAGCTCATCCCACGGCATGATGTGCTCCTTCCAGATAGCGCCCAGCCTGGACCGGGCCTTTCATCGGTCTCCTTGATCGTTTCCACGAAGCACGTGCGTCAAACAAGCGCGGCCCTCCCCTTGTTGCTTCGGTTGCCTCGGCTGCCCGGCTGGGTATCTTGGGACCATGGAGAAGACAGAGCAGGATCTCATTGGCAAGATGCCCCATCAGCTCTACATCGGGGGAAAGTGGCGAGACGCTTCAGGCGGAGCCACTCTGAAGGTCGAGGACCCCTCGACGGGAGAGGTGCTGGGCGAGGTGGCGGACGCCACTCCCGAGGACGCCGTCTCGGCTCTCGACTCGGCGGTGGGGGCTCAGGAGGAGTGGGCGCACCACCCTCCGCGCGAACGGGGCGAGATCTTGAGGCGCGCCTTCGAGCTCATGAACGAGCGTGCCGAGGATTTGGCCCTGTTATTAACGTTGGAGATGGGAAAGCCGCTCAAGGAATCGCAAGCGGAGGTCACCTACGGCTCAGAGTTCCTGCGCTGGTTCTCCGAGGAGGCAGTGCGCATCAGCGGCCGCTTTTCGACTGCGCCCACCGGCCAAGGCCGCCTCCTGACCATGAAGCAACCGGTGGGACCCTGTCTGCTCATCACGCCGTGGAACTTCCCCATCGCTATGGGCACGCGCAAGATCGGCCCTGCCATCGCGGCCGGCTGCACGATGGTCATGAAGCCCGCTCAGCTGACCCCTTTCTCGATGCTGGCGCTCGCAGACATCCTCGAGGAGGCCGGATTGCCGCCGGGGGTCTTCAACGTCGTCACGAGCTCCAGCTCCGGATCGGTCATGGGCCCTCTTATAGAGGACCGGCGATCACGCAAGCTGTCGTTCACGGGCTCGACAGAGGTGGGCCAGAAACTGATGGCTCAGGCTTCCGAGAACCTCCTGCGCCTGTCGATGGAACTAGGCGGCAACGCACCCTTCCTGGTTTTCGAGGACGCCGACCTCGAGGCTGCGGTGAAGGGAGCGATGATCGCCAAGATGCGCAACATCGGGGAGTCCTGTGTCGCCGCCAACCGCTTCCACGTGCACGAATCGGTGGCCGGCGAGTTCACCGAGCGGCTCGGCGAGGCCATGGGGGCGCTCAAGGTCGGCCGGGGCACGGAAGAGGGAACCGACGTGGGGCCGCTGATCGACGACAACCAACGCTCGATCGTCTCAGAACTGGTGGACGACGCCGTCGGTAGGGGTGCCAAAGCTATCGTGGGAGGGGGCCGGGTCGATGGCCCGGGTTACTTCTACGAGCCCACCGTCCTGTCGCAGGTGCCCGAGGACGCACAGGTTCTCCGCAAGGAGATCTTCGGGCCGGTGGCGCCGGTGATCGGCTTCTCCGAGGAGCGGGAGGCGATCCGCTGGGCCAACGACAGTGAGTTCGGTCTTGTCGCCTACGTCTACACGCGCGATTTCAACCGCGCCCTGAGAGTCATCGAGGGCCTTGAGACCGGGATGGTCGGGCTCAACCAGGGCCTGGTCTCCAACCCCGCGGCCCCCTTCGGGGGCCTCAAGCACTCGGGCTTCGGGCGCGAGGGGGGGGCCGAGGGCATCGAGGAGTACTTGGCGACGAAGTACGTGGCAGTGGCGACCTAGGGCCGTGGTAGGGACGTCCTTTTCAGCAGCTTTGGGACAGAAACGGCCTATACGGTCGGTTTTGTACCAAAGTTGGACCGGCCGAGTGCTCCGTTGGAGATTCAGCCACCTCTGGCGTAGGTGAATCTCCACTCAGCTGCGAGCCGCTCGGGCGATCAGAGGTAGCGGGCGAACCACTCCAGGATGACCTCGAAGCGCATCACCCGGTGGGCCGGCGAGCCCGAGCGGCTGAGCTCGTGCGACTCACTCGGGAACCTCACCATCTCGACGTCGCGACCGAGGATTCGCAAAGTGGTGAACAGCTGCTCGCCCTGCTCGACGTTGCAGCGAAGATCGTTCTCCGAATGAAGGATGAGAAGCGGCGTGTGGATGTCGCGTGCGTAAGTGTGGGGCGAGATCGCAAGATAGGCATCGCGGTCCTCGAACAGGTACGAGCCCGTGTACCCCTTGAAGTCCCAGCCAAAGTCACTCGACCCCCACGTCGTGTAGAAGTCGTTCACGGCCCTCTCGGAACACGCCGCCTTGAACCGGTCGGTGTGGGAGACGATCCACGACGTCAAATAGCCTCCATAAGAACCTCCCAGAACACCGAGACGCTCCCGATCGCAGAAGCTGAAGCGCTCGAGGGCCGTGTCCACCACCGCCATCACGTCCTCGTAGTCAACCGATCCCCAGCCTCGCCCCAACTTCCCCGGCCCCCGGATCGCCCTCCCCCACTCCTCCGAGTAGCCGGAGGAACCACGCGGGTTCGAGAACAGCACCACGTACCCGGCCGCGGTATAGACCTGGAACTCGTCGAAGAAACCGCTGCCGTACTGCGCAAAAGGGCCTCCGTGGATGTTGAGCAGTACGGGATAGCTCTTGCTCTCATCGAAGTCGCCCGGCCGCATGATCCAGGCATCGACCTCGGAGCCGTCCGCGGAGGTGGCGGTGAAGCGCTCCGCGAGACTCAAGCTGCGACCATCGACAAACGCGGACGTCACTTCGGTGAGCGCTCGCTCGCCACAGAAGAGCTCGTAAGGCCTCGTTGTGACCGACGCAGTGTGGACGAGAACCCCCGCCCTCGTGTCGTAGCCGCCGACATAGTGCTCGCCTTCGAGGACCGCCTCGGGCTTGCCGGTACCGTCCGCGGCGACTCTGTAGAGATGGAGGTTGCCGCCCTTCTCCACCCCGAAGAGGATCTGATCCCCATCCCACAGAGGCTCCCGCACCTCCGGATAGGGGCCGCACTGGAGGTCGAGCGCCTCGGTCAGAACCCGCACGTCGCCGCTCGCGGCCTCGAGGACCGCGACCTGAGTGTGGCGGGGATCGTCGTCGACGCTTGGATAGAGATAGAAGGCTATGCGGGAGCCGTCTCCCGACCACTGCGGGGAGCCGGTCGTGCCGCCTATCTCAGTTAGCCGTCGAGGCTCGCCCCCGGCGGCATCGACCTCGTAGAGGTCGCGCACGAAGCTCACGTCCCAGTCGTCGTCTCGGGCCGAGCAAAACACGATGCACGCCCCGTCTGCAGACCAGGCGGGGTCCGAGTCCTCGAAATCACCAGAGGTGATCTGCTGGGGCGGCTCCGAGCCGTCCGCCGGCACTACGAAGAGGTGGCGCCTGCGATCGCCCGTCCAGCCTTCATTGTCGAGCTTGAACTGCAGCCGGCGGAAGCGACGAGGTGCTCGTTTGCCATCGTCCTCCTCCTTGTAGGCGTCGTCGCGTACGCGCGCCGAGAAGGCAATGGAGGATCCGTCAGGTGACCACGCCACCTGCTCGACATCCTCGGCGAGGTCGGTGATCCTGTCGGCTTCTCCCCCTGCCGCCGGGATGATGAAAAGCTGGCTCGACTTCGTATCCCGGTTGGAGACGAAGGCAAGCCGAGAGCCGTCCGGTGACCAGCGCGCGGCCCCGTCCTGCTTGGCGCCGGAGGTGAAGGGCCGAGGGGTGTCCGAGCCATCGGCTGCGGTCAGCCAGATGCGGCTGGTGTAGTCGTTCGAGGAGCGATCGAGGCCCGTGACGGTGTAGCTGACCAGCCGGCCGTCCGGGGAGAGGCGTGGGTCAGACGCCCACCGAAGCGCGTAGAGATCTTCTGGAACCATGCCCCCCACTCGTCTGCTCCCTGTGACGGCTACTCCGGCATCGGCCGCTCACCCTACAGGCGAGGAGGTCCTGTCGCGGCTCTGCGTCAGCGGCTCATCGAGAGACGCGGCCGGAGCCCGGCGAGAGCCACAACTGACGCCGCCAGGATCGCAGTTGCGCTCACGATGAGGACCGCCGAACCCACTCCCGAAAGATCGAACGGAGCGCGGCCCCCGAGTGCTTGTAGTCCGCTTAGCAAGACCAGCCCGGCATAGCCGGCGGCAGCGACTCCCACGATCTTGGTTCGTTGGTTCTCGCTACGGGTGGAGAAGCTCAGCAACCACGCGAGCACCGGCAGCAGCTGCAGGGCGTGCAGGGCGGCGGCGTGCGAGAGATTGAGGATTCCGTCCTGCCCGAATATCAACGGAGACGTGACCGGCCCGACCTCCTCCTGACGCAGGCCCTCCCGGATCAAGAGCCCGCCGAGGCCCTGTCCCACCACCATCAGGAGGAGGCCGGCCTTGATCGCAAGCGCGAAGCTCGTCGGAGCGTCGAGCGACTTCAAGCTCCACAGCGTGATGAGAACGATGTCGGTCACCACCACGGCGATCAGCAACCCCATCGTGGCGAAGATTGCCCCGTCGAAGCCCGTTGCGAAGTTGAAGTGCGAGGGCACACCCCGCCACGCCTGCAACGAGATGAGCGCGGTCTCCCCGAAGCTGGCAAACCCCAGTGAGCCGAGGAGGAGCCAGCCGGCCGTCCTCTTGGGCGGCAGAAAGGTCATGACCCACGCCAGCGATGCGCACACCAGGGTGAACGACAATGAGAACAGCAGCGGCTTGCGCCACGACAGCGGGCCGTCCCAGGGGCGGTCGTCGAGCAGGAAGACGGCGGCATGCAAGGCCGCGCTGACCAAGAAGAGGGTGGAGAGCCGGTAGAGGAAACGTTGATAGGGCTCCGCGACTCTCCAGTAGCCGATCAAGGAGTCGATCATCCCCTCCATTCTATGGAGGCCCTCAGAGGTCAATTGTTGGCGGAGCCTGTACTGCTGCCTCCGAGGTCCCTCAGCGTCGCTCGAGCAAGCGCCGCTCCGCGTCGTTCGTGGCCAGCGCGAATGCACGGCGATAGGCGTCCCGGGCCTCGTCGGTTCGACCGGCACGAGACTTCGCGGCCTCTCACACGGGATCAGCGGCTCGGCCGAGGACCGATGACTTTCACGCCGCCTTCCGGTCTAAGTTGGAACCGCTGCCGAGAGGGGGATGCGCGCTGAACGAAAAAGCCTGCTCGCCCTCAACCTCCGGCTGATCCACAACGACGACTGAGCTGGCTCGACCAAGGAGCTGAACATGTTGATCAGCGCAGGAAAGTTGTACGTCGCCCCGGAGCGCCGTGAAGAGTTTGTGGCCAGCCACGAGGACCTCGTTCGGAGAGCGCGGGCGTATCCCGGGTGTCTGGATCTCGCCATCACGGCCGACCCGATCGAGGCGGGACGAGTGAACATGTTTGAACAATGGGAGTCGGAAGAGCGCCTCGCCTCCTGGCGAGCGGTCGCCGGTGCGCCGCCACCCGTAACCGAGGTGCTGGACGGGGATGTAGCCCTGCACGACATCAGCGCCTCACGCCCGCCTTTCCCGTGAAGGTTTTCTAGTCCTCTCCAAGGGAGCTTCTGTCACACGCGTCACCCGGCCCGGCAACGCTGAGGACGCTCGGGCAGTTCGCCGTGTGAAGCGTTACAGGAACATGCGCTACCAGCACCCGGTGCTCATCGTCCGCGTGGTGACACGCACGCGCTGTCGGTGGTGTACCTGAGAGTCGTTCAGCGACAAAAGAATCTCAAGCAATTTGCTCACAAGGCCAGTTTCGAGAGCCCTTTTGTCGTAGCCCTCCGTCATAGTTGCACCTATGGGATTCGGTGACGTCAAAGAAGCGGTCACGTGGCTGGAGAAGGCCAACGTCGATCTCGAGCCCGAGCTGCTGAGTGCCCAGGCGGCCAGGGAACAGCTCGCCCTCTACGCCCGGGCGGAGAAGCTCACCGCCTACGGCACCACCGTGCTGGCACGAAGGCTCGAGGACGCCTCAGAGGTGGCCCGCGCGACGGGGGTCTCGATGGGCAGGGTCAAGGCCGTCGTGGACACCGGAAACTGCTTGAAGGGGGCCGACGAGGTGCGGGAAGCGTTCAAGAGCGGCGACATCTCCTTGGACCAGGCGTCCGAGATCGCCAGGGCCGAGCAGGCCTCCCCCGGCTCCTCGACGGGACTCTTGAAGGCGGCCCAGGAGGACTCCTTCCAGATGCTCAGGGAGAAATCGCGAAAGGTGGTCCTGGAGGCCGAGCAGCACCGCGGCCTGGCTGAGCGCCAGCACGAGGCTCGCAGGGCTCGCAGCTATAGGGACGAGCTCGGCATGATCTCCATCAATCTCCT
>JALZJN010000138.1 GCA_030859735.1 Actinomycetota bacterium | reverse complement strand
TCACATCAAAGGTCACCGTCGTCTTCGATGTCATCCAGGCCAAGACGATCGAATGGCCGCGCATCGAGTCCCCTGACAAGATTATGGTCGTGGGTAGCGCCCGACCCATGGAAGATGCGGCGCGAATCGCCTATACGGAGTTGATCCTGTGGCTGGAGAACGATTTCGGCTACGACCAATGGGACGCATACCAGCTCCTGACCCAGGCGGGGGGTCTGTATGTCGGCAACATGGTGGACACGACCTACTCCCTGGTCGCGTCGATCGACAAGAAGTATCTAGGCAGTTCGGGGACGCGCGCCCAGGGTCTCTCGGGTGGGCGTGCCGGTTCGGCCCATGCATAGGCGCTGTTGATGTTCGCGATGCCCGACCGGCCTCAAAGTAGCACCGACGCATAGGAGCCTTCCGGTCCACTCGTCTCAGGCGATCCACATTCAACCACCCCAAGCACGGGAGTTAGTTTCGGGTGAACCCCCTTCCCGCCGACACCGCCGTGAACGAATCCATGTGACCCTCTCACACGCCCGAGTTTCGTCAACTGACTCGACACAGCCATGGTCGCGGGAACTTGACCCGAACACGTGCACCATTGATAACAGCACGTGGCAGCAGCGTCACCGTAAGCAACACATAACACGCCACCCGCGTTGAGCGCTGAAGCACACTCCTAGAGTGAAACAGCCCGTGCTCGCCGTCGTCGTGCTCATCGGAGTACTGCTCGTTGTGATCTGGGCCGTGCAACGCCGCCTCATCTACCTCCCATCGCCCGGTCCCGTGCCCCCGGCTCGGGACGTGCTCGAGGGGGCGCGCGAGGTGACGCTGCAAACGAGCGACGGACTGGAGCTCGGCGCGTGGTTCTTCTCCGGCCGTTCGCGGACAAACGGCATGACGGTTCTCGTGGCGAGCGGCAACGCCGGCGATAGGTCGGTGCGATCGCCCCTCGCGAAGGCTCTTGGTCGCGAGGGATTCGCCGTGCTCCTGTTCGATTACCGCGGCTACGGCGGAAACCCTGGTCATCCCAGCGAAGACGGGCTCGGGCGCGACGTCCGAGCGGCGTACCGGTTCCTCATCGAGGACGAGGGCATACGACCGGACCGCCTTATCTATTTCGGAGAGAGCCTCGGTGCCGCGGTCGTCACGGAACTGGCCACCGAACACCCGCCGGCCGGACTGGTGCTGAGATCACCCTTCAGCGATCTCGCCACGGTCGGGCGGATACACTACCCCTTCTTGCCGATCAACCTCCTGCTCCGAGATCGTTTTCCGGTGCTCGAGCACCTCAGGGAAGTACATGTGCCGACTGCGGTCGTCTACGGAACTCGTGACGGGATAGTGCCGCCGGAGCAGAGCCGTGCCGTCGCCCAGGCGGCGGCGGGCCCGACCGTCGTCGTAGTGCTGCAAGGCGCTGATCACAACGACGTCGCGCTCTTGAACGGTCCGGAACTGATCGACGCCGTCGTCGAGCTCGCCAGGCGGATCAAGCGCCCCGCGTGAGGGGGCGAGGAGAGCTCGACGTGGACCTCGATAAGGTGGGGATCGTCGAGCCCCGCCCCGCCACAGCCGAACGATTCTTATGGCCGAAGGGCTCAGACGCAACCGCCCGGGCGAGAATGAGGCGCTCCCCGCATCGCCGGCGGGCGGGAAAGATGGGCCGCCGAAACGGGCCCCTATCCCGGCTATCCGAAGGGTACCCTTCCTTCGGTAGCTTTCCGTGGCCGGTTCCGACTCCTGGGAAGGTGACTCTCATGCCCCTGAGACATCGAACTGCGAGGTCTCGATCCAATTCGAAACCAAGCTAGGTCCCTCTCAGGCATCCCCGCTCCAATGCGCGCGTTCTATCGAGCGCGCTTCCAACTGAAGGGGGTGAACAGATGACAATGAATGTCGTACCGACGAGGCTCCGGATCTAGGTGATCTCGTGATTGTCTTGCTCACGTCGTCACCGTCCGGTCTCAGAGATCTACTCGAGTCGGATGGCTTCCCAAAGGCAGCTCATCACGTCGCCGGAACAGTTGCGCTTGTTTCGCTCGGCGAACCGCGCAGGTTCCTGCTGCGTTTGCGAGGAGGAGGCAGGTCGCGGGCTTTCTCGCTAAGTCACGGCGGTCTACTGGTGCCCGGAGGCAAGTCGCAACGGGCGTGGGAGTACAGCGTCACGAGGCCATTCGGGCTTGACCGCGCATCAGCCTTCCATCGACATGGACTATAAGATCGTGTTACCTGGGATGGTGAAGGAGGACGCACATGACAAGGTCGCTTTCGGAAAAGCTGTGGAACTCTATTGATGGGATCTACAAGCAGATCCTCGATCATCCCTTCATACGGGGCCTCACTGACGGCCGGCTGGAACAGGATGCCTTTCGCTTCTACGTGGTGCAGGATGCCCTGTACCTGCGAGACTATGCTCGCACTCTTGCGATCTGTGCAGCCAAGGCAGATGCAGAAAAGGACACCAGGATGTTCTCCGAGCACGCAGCAGGGGCGATCGCAGTTGAGCGCGAGCTCCATGAGGGCTTCTTCGAGGACTTCGGATTGTCCGAGGAGCAGGTCCGGGCGACGCCGATGGCTCCCACCACCCTCGCCTACACCTCATACCTCTTGGCCACCGCCTATGGGGGTTCCTTCCCACAGGCGCTTGGGGCGGTGCTGCCCTGCTACTGGATCTACTGGGAGGTCGGCAAGGTCCTCATCGAGCAGGGATCCCCGAATCCTGTCTATCGCCGGTGGATCGACACCTACGGAGGCGAGGAATTCGCCGCCGTGGTGCAGGCCGTCCTCCGGCTCACCGACCGCCTCGGTGAGACTCTGGACCCTGCGAATGAAGCGAAGGTCACAGAGCACTTCATCACAACTGCGCGTTATGAATGGATGTTCTGGGACATGGGGTACCGGAGGGAGCGATGGCCGTTGTGAGAGAGCACTAAGCGGCGTCACCAAGCTGATCACTCTCGACGCCCAGGCGGCGGGGCTCCGAGCGATAGCCTACCGACGCCCTTGGTCACATCTACCAGGGCCCGCCCTTGCTCCACCCCACCCTCACCGGGCCAGTCGTCCTCGAGGTTCCCCGAGCGTCATTGCGGCTACCCTTGCCGGGGACATCGCGCGGGAGTACATGTGTCGGATGAGAGGCGCCGGATGAGCACAAATGAAAGCCATGGCCGATACTGGCGCGCCGCCGAGCCCAAGAAGGACTACGACGTCGTCGTTGTCGGCGGTGGAGGACACGGGCTGTCCACGGCCTACTACCTCGCGCGCAACCACGGCCTGACGGATGTCGCGGTCCTGGAAAAGGGGTGGCTCGGGGGGGGAAACATGGCGCGTAACACGACGATCATCCGCTCCAACTATCTTTGGGATGAGAGCGCCGCAATCTACGAGCACTCGCTCAAGCTGTGGGAGGGTCTCGAGGACGAACTGGGCTTCGACGTCCAGTTCAGTCAGCGTGGTGTGCTGAACCTCGCGCACGACCTCGGAGACGTGCGCTCGAGCAAGCGTCGCGTCAATGCCAATCGCCTGAACGGCGTCGACGGCGAGTGGCTCTCTTCCAAAGAGGTCGTCGAGTTCTGCCCTATCGTGAACGTCTCGCCCAACGTCCGATATCCCGTTCTGGGTGGGACGTTGCAGCGTCGTGGCGGTGTAGCCCGCC
>JALZJN010000028.1 GCA_030859735.1 Actinomycetota bacterium | reverse complement strand
TCGTGCGCGGCGGCGTGCACGCGCTCGCCTACGCGAACGCGCTCGAGCAGCTGACCGGCGCGACCGTCTCGAAGATGCTCAACATCCCGAACATCCCGAACTCGGCCTTCCCGGAGACCAAGAAGTGGGAGGACCAGGGCTCGCACCGGACGCTGTACCGCTTCAGCGAGACGGACTTCCACAACCTCGCGAGCGTGTGGAAGGGCGTGCATCCGGAGGACGGCGAGGAGCTCTCGGTGCAGCAGGGACCGCCGGACGGTGGGCACCAGGCCGACTTCCCGGAGAGCCCCGAGCACTTCACGCCGGGGTATGACCCGGGTGAGCTGGCGGAGATCGCGAAGAGGATGATGGACGGGAAGTAGGGGCGCGGGCGGCAATAGGGGCGCGCGGCCGGCAGGCCGAGAAGCCCGTTCGGGCGCTCCCACGCTCAAACCGCAACCCGACGAAGAGAGCTGGGCCTACGCCTGAGAAAGAAAGGCGGAGGACCGAAGGCGCGCAGTCAAGTCGCCACGCCAAGCTCGTCGACGGGACAGGTCTCCGATGCCCAGGAAAGTCTCAGCGACCGCGGCGAGATAAGCCCCTTCCGCGGTGTTCGGCAGCGTCGATGGCTCCCACTTATCCACCGGCAGCTCTCCCTGAGGCACGAGATCCATTATCAGGTCAAGCGTGCACGCGCGAACGTCGCGCTTGGCGTAGTCGGTCTCATTCTCGCTATGGAGCAGCTGGTAACCGACCGCCCGGAGGCCGGCGCGTTCGAGCGCGCCGAAGACCGCCACCCAAGCCGCCGGTGAACGGTTGGCGTAGCTGAAGATCAAGTGCCCCTCCGGCGAGAGAGTTCGCCTGCTCTCATCAAAGATCATTGCGAGGAGATCTTCGTAATCGTCGCCGCTGGCATTCTGGCCGTTGGCTGGGTTTACTGACGCCTCGGCAACAAGGTCGTTAGTCGGAAGCCCGGCCCATGCCCGCAACGGGAGCGAGAGTTCACCGTACTGGACGTCGTCATGGTACGGGGGGTCGGTGAGCACTAGGTCGACGCTTCCTGTCGGAAGAAGCATGCGCTCGGAGCTGCCCTGCACCGCGAGTACGTCCACGCCGGTCGGGAACGGGGCTACAGCTTCGCGATCGGCGTCGAGCGGCCCCTGCACGGAGAGGTCTCGGAGTGCGCGCGCGTGCAGCCATGTAGATGCTTTCGAGAAGACCTTGAGCCGGCGACTCACAGTTCCCCGACCGCTGGCAGGCGTGCCCCAGACGTTCGGTTCGGCCGCGAAGGTCGTGAAGTTGAAGCGATGTCCGGCCATCGACTCGTAGCTCTTGAGGTACAAGCGGTCCCACCTAGAGATTTGGCCGGCCATTTCGCTCGCTCCGACAATCGCGAGTTGCAAGGCTCGCAAGGTGGCGGCGTCGTCGGTGGCCTCGGGGGCGAGGGCCAATAGCCGTTCGAGCACTACGCGCTGGCGCCGAGGATAAAGGTCTTCCCAATTCTTGTAGCCGTGGCGCAGGAGCACCCGTGTTTCCTGCCCTGCGGGTATCGCCCCAAGTTCTCGCGCTGGCTTCCACTGCACATCGTCGGCCCGCCTAAGCTCCTCTTCAGACGGCAAAGCCAGCTCTCGTCGGCGGCCCGCGGCACGCTCAACGAGTACGACCTCCCACGTCCACGCCCCTTTCTCGACCCGATCTTCTAAGCTCTCCCGACACCCACAGCTCGAGCACTCCGCTACCCGCTGCTTCGTTAGAACCGCCTTTGGGTCTGTAGGTCGGTCACACTCGGGGCAGGACTGAATCGTTTCGCTCAGTCCCTCAAAGATGTGGCCAGCCGAGCAAGCAATGAACGCCTCGCGTTGGCCGCGTTCTTTGCGCACCCGTAACGAGACAAGGGCGTGCGGGAAGAGGCGCTCGCGGTGACCGCACGCTGAGCAAGTACCGACGGGAACACGGAACGTGTGGCTTAACAAGGCTGGAGTCCCGTCCGAGAGCTCCGTGGCGTAGGCCGCCTTGACAGTCGGTGCGATCAGCTTCGCGAGCCGCTCGGCTGCTTGCTCGAGGACCTCTGCGCGGGGGAGTCCAAGCATTGTCGTCAAGCCATGAGCGGCCCAAGGGTTGAGATCCTGCGCGTAGACCCGATGCTTGCGGGCGGCGATGGCGAGCGGGATCACCCCTCCTCCCGAGAATGGATCAGAGATTAGAAGACGGCCAGGTCGGTCGCGTGAGATAGCATCGACGATTGCCCCATTGATCGTCTCGGTTCTCCGCGCCCACCACCGATAGACGCTCACGGGAGGCAGATGGACCTCGCGATTGCGCGTCTCGATCCTCGACGCAGCACCGACCTCAGCAGGATCGAGGTGGCGCAGGGGACTAGCAATGGCTCCGCGCGTCTCCGACGACGGGGTCTTCTCGACTTCGGGGGACAGCGCGGGGGGCATAGCCCTCAATCCTAGGCTTGGCACGGGACGCGAACCCGGCTCCGCCGGATAGCCGTTGTGATCGGGAGGCCGGTCAGCATGGCGGAGGGAGTCCGGCATGCAGATCGCCCACCGAGAGGCGGAGTTCCACGCTGGTCCAGCGTCCTCCATCTGCATTGTCCGTGGGTAACAGCGGTTCGATGGAGGACGCCCGGCACCAGCCCACCACAGCAGCCTGATCATCGCCCGTCACCCGACTTATCACGAGTGCCCATCCCGGATCACTGAGTCCTACGCGGGCCTCATTGCGTGACAGGAACAACCTGACGATGGAACCAGCCCCCCTCACTGCCTTGACCTCTAAGCGGCGGCTGGACCCATCGAGGGCCGGCGCCGTCACGTCGTAACCGAGCTGATCCGAAATGAGGCTGACCTGCCGTACCTCGGCAGCCAGATCGTCCCGGCCGAGGGTTTCGAGCTGGAGGCGGCAGGCGGCAACGACGCACCTCTCTCCGAGGTCCCCAAGAGCCCTGAGGAGTTCGGCCTCATGCCGTCGGCCGAGAGCCAAGAGTGTTGCTTCGCGCCGATCTGGGTCGGGCATGAGATCCGCGAGGATCGCCGCCTGCTCGTCCGGTATCGACTCTTCCTGAAACTCGCCGCTGCCCGCAGCGGCGCCCAGCCACAGTGGCGGGATCTCTTCGAGAATAACTGCTAAGAGCATCTCGATCGCAACTTCCTCGCTGAGGGCAAGGAGGTCGAGAAGCCGGTCGCTAGGACTGAGGTAACCGTCGGCTACCGCGATCAAGCGTGTTTGGACCAAGAGCGCCTGCGCCGCGATCATGTCGGCGCTATAGAACATGCCCCCAGTCGCGACCTCACGGTACGCTGCCCGCGCCTGGGCGGGGGAAGCGCCCGCGCCAATGCTCCGAGCGGCTCTCAGGACGGCTCTTAGCTGGTAGCCGGTGGGGACGCGCCCGTCGAAGGCTCCGAGCGCCACGTCGTCATTCATCTTCTCCCCTGAGATGCTTGAAGAGGGCGTCGACATCGCGCGCCGATTCGATCGCAGAGCCATAGTCTTCGTCGTTGGGTAGTGACATAATCGAGATATCGGGGTCATCAAGCATGTCGCCTAACCGCTTCGCCTTCAGTGCTACGCGGGCGTCGACGGACTCGTCAATCGTGCCCTCGCTGATGAGAAACGTGATCCGGGTTTCCTGCCCCGGCGGAAGGCCGAGTCGATGTATCCTGTCAACACCCTGGAGGTACTGACCCGCGTTGTACGTCCGGTCTAGCCAGATCGCGTCGTGACACTCCATATGGAGGCTGATGCCTTCGCTCATGGCCTGCGGGTTCGCGAGCAGGACCATGCAGTCACCATTCGACCTAAACCGACCAATCTCTTTTTCGCGGGTCCGCATCTCAGTGGGCTCGGGTAGATAAGCCGGAACGGCGCCATGGACCAGAGCGGGCTGGTAGCGAGCCAGCTCCCGCTCAAGCGTCTTGAGATTCCGAACAAAGTTGGACCACACCAGCGTCTTGCGCCCCCGCTCGGCGTTGGCCTTTACTAGGACACCGAGCTCCTCGAACTTCCCCGGTCGCTCGTAGAGGTTGTAGTCGCGGATCAGTTCCGTTAGCGGGGAGCCAAGCGGGATGTCTAACGGAGGGTGTCTAAACTCCTCCGGATCGCCGTCAGTCGAGCCCGCCGTCAGGAGTTTGGGATTGGTAGCCGCCTCCAACATGTACATCACAACCTTGTTCATGGCGACCAAGTCCAGGCGTTCACGCCGTCCGACCTTGAACTGGCCCGCGTATTGATCCCTTAGCGCAGCGTAGACCTGCGTATGAAGCGGTCGCAGCGGAATCAGCGACGCTCGATAGGTAACAGGTGGCAGGCCGAGTTCGCTCTTTCGCGTCCGCACAAAGAGAGACCGGATCGATTCGGCCACCATCCGGCCTGCATCCGCTGGCGGGGATGGCCGGAGTGCATCTCCTGGCAGGACGCGCAGCGCCTGGTTAGGCCATAGGAAGTCGACGATGGCGACCAAGTCACGCGGACCCTGCGGCGCTGGTGTGCCAGTGAGTACCTGGCGTCGATGTGCGAGGTAGGCGATGCTTAGGCACGCCCGTCCCCACTCGCCTACCCAACCTCTCTTCATCCGGTGAGCCTCATCAAGCACCACCTGCGTCGGCGCGCCGGCGACCCATTGCGCGATGACTTCGTAGTTGCTCGCGAGCCGCTGGTAATTGACGAGCAAGACCTCAGTAGTCGCGCCAACTCTGCCTTCGAACCGCTGGACTACCGGTGCCGGCTCGAGGGAGAGCTCCGCCTCGTCTATCCATGAGTCGAAGGCTGAGAGCGGCGCGATGACGAGAAGCCGGGTCACATTCCCTGAGTGCCGCTCGGCCTCGTAGAGCGCGTACGACTTGGTGGTCTTTCCCGCACCAGGCACCGAGAAATCGGCATCGTGCGCAAGCCCGAGCATCGACTGCAGGTCTCGCTCCTGGAACGGGCGTAGTTCTCGGCGGAAGCGACTACCTGCGAGGCGATCGTGAAGCTGCTCCAGCGTCAGTCCTGGAGCGTGTTTCAGCGCAAGGCGCAGTGTCTTCTGCTCCTCATTCGCGGTGCCAATCAGCTCTCGGGTGCGGTCGTCCAGCTCGATCCCAACGCGGTGGCCCTTGCACAGGCGGGCGATATCGGTCCTGCGCGCAAGGAAGCGCTCCAGAGGCAGAGTCAGGACCGTGCGGCTGAACGCTCCCCCGCCGCCGATCTCTGCACGGAGAGCCAGCCAGAAGTCATCGCCAACCGTCCCATCCCGGGTTAGCTGGACCGACCCGCTCTGGCTCGTCAGACGGAGGCCAACTTTCTCCGCCATTTAGCGCTCTCGCCGCTCTATCTCTGCCTTGACCGCGTCCACGTCGCCTTGCAGTTTGCTCGCTTCATACTCAAAGGCCCCGTGGTTGAAGTTTTCGTCCCCCGCTACGGCTCGATACTCGGTCTTGACCTTGCGGAGGGATTTCCTTGCATCTTTCAACCGAACGATCGGCCCTGTGAGCCCCCGCTCCTTTTTCTTGTCGGCCTTGGCCTCTTCGGCTGCCTCGGCGATCGCTTCGTAGACGGCGGCCTTGACTTGCTCCCTTTCGACCTGCTGGGGACCATCCTCGGCGGGAAGCTCAACCGCCTCGTCCCCGAACGTCGTGGCAAGCAGATTGACCAGGGCTGCGACGCTGACCCCGTCGCCGTCGACATCACCAGCGACAGCATCTTCGCCGAGCAGCTCGTCCACACCCTCCACCTCTTCGTCATCTTCGGCGGACGTCTTCGGGTGCAGGAGTTCAGTAACACTGGCTCCGATCTGTTCGTTGTCGGCTAGAGCCTCTGCCAGATACTCCTCTGCAAAGTGCTCATCAGCGAAGCGAAGGTCTCGGTAATAGGTTCCAGCTAGGACCCCGAGGATGCGTGTATCGCGAAGCCGAACGGCTGAGTCAGGGTCAGACTCCCGAAGGCGTTGGTAGCTCTGATCGAGGTCCTTGAGAAGCTGCTCCTTGTCCTCGTCGAAGAACTTCAGTGGAACCTTCCCGCCGCTTCGGCGCTGGATCTCCCGAACCAGCGCGAGCAGTCTGGTGAACTGTTCGACGTCGCGTTCCTCGCGACGGATGAGCTTTGCCACCTGCTGGTTGGCGTATTGAAAGTTGCTTATCAGGTCATCGACGAAGAGAAGCTCGTTTGTAAACGTGTAGTCTTGTTTCAGATCGCGCTGCATCTGGAGACTGAGTTCAAGCTGCGAGATCTCCTTCTCACCTGCGTCGGTAGGCAATAAGGCGACCTTGATGTGTGTCTTGCCCAGATCGTTGAGCGCGACAGCACGGGTGTTGGCATTGACTAGAAGTCCCGACTCGGTCGTCACGCCGTGGTCCCGTTGACCCTCTTCATGCAGGCTCTCCTTTAGCGCGGCGAAGCCTTCCGTGTCTCGTAGGATGTCCGCGATTACTCCCTGTGACTCAGCGGAGAAGGGATCGGCCTGAATCCGAGTTGCCTCCGGATGGGACTCCAGCTCCGACCGGATCCGGTGGCTCTTCGGGTTTAGAACGGCGGTTTCGAGCGGAACCGACACCACCGGACACAGGTGGCTGGAGCCCTTCCAGGGCACCTCACGCGTTTCGTTCTGATCGGGGTCATGCGCGCCCGCGACCGCGCGGATCTTTTCCTTGCGTGCGTCTTCAGGCAGCAGGGACCAGGACATTACTTACCTCCAGAGGCGGTTGCGGGGCGGGCTAAGAGCGTCACTTCGGTTGCAAGGTGATCAAGATCACGTTCTGAGTACACGCGGCCGCCGTAGGCGATTGCGAGCTCCGCGGTTTCATTGCGCGCCGACCATCCAGCGCCGGCCAGCACGACGGAAACAGGTACTCGTTTCCCGTAGGCCATGGTCCGCAGACGACCCGTGTTCTTGCTAGCCGTACCGCTGTCGCGCGCGATGGAGAATATGATCGCCTGGATGACGGCGCCTGCGTGGTTCAGCGCGACCACACCGACCTGCTTTCCAGCGTCGCTGAGTTCGTGGATCCTGGCCGGCTGGATATCGCCGCCTACTGATGTGGACCGGCGATAGTCGACTCCACGGTCTGCGAGCTCCTGGCAGAGACGTCCGGCCAGGGAGTGGGCGATTCTGCCCGATGTCCGGTTGCGGTGGGCGAGCCATGAACCCCCAGCTGCCCGCTGGGCTAAGAGCAGCTCGTAGCTAACGCCGCCGCGCCGCATCTCTTCAACCGACTCCCAGCTCGGTGGGATCGGATGGCCAACCACCTCGGGCAGCAGTTCTACTGGTCGAGCGGGCACAGAGCCAGGGAGGGCAGCCCCAATTCGATCTTGGATGACATCCTCGATCACCTTGAGAGCCGCTCGCACTTGCGAGGGAGACCAGCGGGCACCCGGCTCGCTGGGCAGATCCGCTGCGACACGAGCTTGCAGATCGCCGTAGGAAAGCCCCGCGACCGCGCAGAGCGTTTCCATCGTGAATGGATCCTCGTTCTGAGCCGCGAAGACCCCGGAGGGGTTCAACGTAGCCAACGTGCGATCAGGGCTCTTCGAAGCAAGCAGGTCGAGCGCTGCTCGAAAGGCTCCTCCGCTCGCAACCGAGTCAGCCTCGAAGATCACGCTGGCAGTGTCGAGTTCGGAGCTCGTCACCTGACGTGCAAGGCGGCGAATGGCCGCAGTTGTTTTGATTCCTCCCTCGTGCAGAGCCACCACCGCCTGAAGAAGGCGGTGGAGGTCAGTGCCCTTGCGCAGCGCGTTGTCCGCGGCAATCCAGTCCAACCCGTCCTCGAGCGACGTGCGGCAAGTGGCCGCGAGCACTGCTTGTTGGGGGGACGTGGAGGTCACGGAGGTTACAAGGGTCCCGACCCACGCTACCTTCCGGAGAGCCGCACGCGGGCTCGACGAACGCTGAGTTGCGTCGCGCTCGACCGTCCGACCTCCGAGGGATCGCGGACACCTACCGTCAGTACCGCGACATTGCTCGAGAGCCCTCGGCCCGCTCTCGCTCCGCACGAGGACCGGTCGGACGCTGTTCCATCACAGAATGATGCGAACATATGTTCGTGTCGACAGAGGCCACGATCCTGCACGCCGACCTCGACGCGTTCTATGCGTCGGTCGAGCAGCGAGATGACCCTCGACTCCTCGGTCGCCCCGTCGTCGTGGGAGCGGGGGTTGTGCTCGCCGCCAGCTACGAGG
>JALZJN010000026.1 GCA_030859735.1 Actinomycetota bacterium | reverse complement strand
TCGGTGGAGAACGAGACCTGTCCGAGCGCACACTGCCCCATCTCTCGGGCTGGCGCAACAGCCGTCCGGTACGAGTTGGTAACGACGCCTGGAACCAGCGTCAGATAGATGTCTACGGCGAGCTCCTGAATGCTGCTTACCGCCTATCGGATCAGTGGAAGGTTCTGGACCCAGCCACCCGTGAGTTCCTGGTC
Source organism: Actinomycetota bacterium (assembly GCA_030859735.1). Taxonomy (GTDB): domain Bacteria; phylum Actinomycetota; class CADDZG01; order CADDZG01; family WHSQ01; genus JACDAL01. The sequence goes on along the minus strand of JALZJN010000026.1, from coordinate 12,761 downwards.
AATGTCGCCGATGCGGCGGCCATACGCTGGAAAGAGACTGATCAGGGTCTGTGGGAACAACGCGGGGAGCCCCAGCATTTCTTGTATTCGAAGCTCATGTGCTGGGTCGCTCTAGACAGAGCCATCTATCTCGCCGAGCGCCTCGAAGCGGAAGACCGAATTGATACGTGGTCCAAGACGCGCGACGAGATCAAGGACGCCATTTTGGAGCGGGGGTGGAACGATCGAGCCCAAGCGTTCACGCAGGCGTTTGGCTCAGAGGACCTCGACGCTGCCAACCTCATGATGCCGATCATGGGGTTCATCCCGGCGAAGGATCCTCGCATGCTGTCGACGATTCGGGCAACGGAAGAACGGCTTACGGACTCCCACGGCCTCGTCTACCGCTACAAGTCGCACGACGGACTAGAAGGGGAGGAAGGAACGTTCCTGCTCTGTACTTTCTGGCTGGCACAGGCACAAGCCCTCGCAGGCGAGCTGAATCGCGCCCGGACAACGTTCGAGAGCGCGATCACGTACGCTAACGATGTCAGGCTGCTGGCCGAGGAAGTCGATCCAACGACGAAGGAGCTGCTCGGCAACTTCCCTCAGGCGTTCAGCCATATCGGTCTGATCAACGCCGCCTGGGCAATCTCCCAAGCAGAGAAAGGACTCACCCCCGGTGGGCAACCTCTCTAGGCGGCGCAGGTTGGTCGTCACGGCGGTTGGGTTGGTCGCGATGGCGGCCGTGTTCATCTTCGTTTGGTTCCAACCTCAAAAGCTGGTCATCGATGAGAAGGTAAACGAAGCGCTGCCGGGCGAGACCGCGGTGGCCGCCGAGGAGGAGACGTCCGACTCGAAGGCGACTGAGTCCAGGACGGGGCCCGCACTAGAGACGCTTGCGGCTGGAAGGTTTCGAGCCCTAGCCCATTCTGTGTCGGGTCGGGCCAAGCTTCTCGAGCTACACAACGGCGACCTCTATCTCCGCTTTGAGGACTTCACCATAGAGAACGGCCCCGATCTTCGAGTCTACGTCGCCAACGCGAGAGCCACGTCCGAAGCTGAGGCCTTCGGCAGGAACTTCATCGACCTCGGCCCCCTGAAGGGTAACGTCGGCGACCAGAACTACAAGGTCCCTGCCGGAGCAGTCAGAGGGACGCTGAACAGCGCCGTGATCTGGTGCAGGCGCTTCTCGGTCGGCTTCGCAGTCGCCCCAATTGGGCCGAGTGGTGGATAGTGATTGCAGAGCAACCATTGATGACCACTCGGCACAGGCTAGTGTGCCCTCGCCACCACTGTGCCGTACACCACATGGTCGAGGGCAAACATGATCCTCTCCATGGGCCGCGCCCGCTTGGCTTGTTCCAGTCCCAGAGCCGGAGCGAGGACGGCCTCGAACATGGTCCATGCGAGGAGGCCGTAGGCCGGTCCCGCCCACCTATGGCGTCGCACGGCTGCGGGAAGGAGTCCGAATGCTGCGCCGCCCATGCCACCGTAGGTCCAGTGGACCAGCTCGATAACAGCACCGTGGTGACCTTTCGACACCAGGCCGGAAAGTAGAGGCGTCTTCTGCCTCAGAACTGCCTTGGGCGGAACTTCTTCGATGAGTCCCAGCTCCGTAGTGAGCCTGCGCATCCCGGTCATAGCCATGGCGGCAGCCACACCGCTCGCCGCGCCGCTCGAAACTGCGTCCGAATCGAACATCTCGTCACTCCCTTTCAATCAATCATTCCCCGCATACTTCGATCGTCCACGAGTCGGGGTGCATCTCGCTTCCCCTTCCCTGTACCTCAACTGCCGCCCCCTTCCTTGGTCAGATCGGGCCAGTTGCCGGCACGATAGACCCGGCCCGGAAGGGTTCGTCCCAGCTGTGCCGAAAGCCACTCGGCCACTTCGATCAGCTCGTCGAGGTTCACTCCCGTCTCGACCCCTTCCCGATGGAAGGCGTAGAGGAGATCCTCGGTGCAGACGTTACCCGTGGCGCGGGGGGCAAAGGGGCAACCGCCGATGCCCCCGACCGCGGCGTCGAACACGGTTGCGCCCGCATCGAGCGCGGCGAAAGCATTGGCGATGCCGGTGTGGCGGGTGTCGTGCAGGTGCACGCCCACCGGGAGGCCTAACCGAAGGGCTTCGTAGACCAGCCTCTTGACCTCGCCCGGCACTGCGACGCCGATGGTGTCGGCCAACAGCAACTCGTCGGTTTTCGCCGCCACGACACGACTACCGATGTCGAGTACCAGCGCAGGATCTACCTCTCCCTCGAAAGGACATCCGAAGGCGGCCGCGAGGGTAACCGTTGTGCGCACCCCCTCGTCTCGAGCCCGTTTGATGATACGAGTCGCCGCCTGGATCGACTCTTCGACCGAAGCGTTCTGGTTGCGACGATTGAACGTTTCGGTGCAGGCAAAGGCAATGTGTGCCTCCCTGAGGCCGGCGGCCACCAAGCGCTCGAAGCCTTTCTCGTTGAGGACAAGACCGGAGTAGGTCGTGCCCGGCACCACCTCGGCTGCGGCGAGAACCTCTTCAGCGCCCCCCATCTGGGGTACTCGCCGAGGGTCGACGAAGCTGACCGCTTCGACACGCCGCAATCCGCACCGGGCCAGCCGGCCGACGAGCTCCGCGCGCACATCGGGATCGAGGTAGGTGTCCTCATTCTGCAGCCCGTCGCGCGGGCCGACGTCGCAGACCGTCACTCTCATACGACGCCCTCACGGCGAAGATCATCGATCTCTGACTCGGACATGCCCAACAGCTCGCCGTAGATCTCGTGGTTATGCGCGCCCACTTCCCAAGGGCCGGACCATCTCACCTCGCCGGGCGTCTCGGAGAATTTAGGGACGATGCCGGGTCCGACAAAAGTACCGAGGTCGGTATCGCGGTGTTCGAGAAGCATGTCGCGCGCTTGGTACTGAACATCTTCGAAGATGTCGGCGACGGAATAAACCGGGCCGCACACGACGCCTGCGTCGTTGAGCACTCTGTCGATATCCGACGCATCGCGCTCTCCCGCCCACTCGGCAACGATTCCTTCGATCTCGGCCTGGTTCCGGCCTCGCGCCAAGTGTGTGCGGAAGCGCTCGTCAGTCGCAAGCTCCGGCAGGCCCATCGCTCGGCACAGCCGTCCGAACACGGTGTCCTGGTTGGCGGCAATCACGACCCATTTACCGTCCTTGGACTTGAACAGATTGGACGGAGCCACGCCCTTGAGTCCCGTCCCCGAGGGTTCACGAACATTGCCGGTGAGATCGTACTCGGAAACGACACTCTCGAGCATCGAGAAGCATCCCTCCATCAGCGAGATGTCGATCATCTGCCCTCGGCCCCCACCTAGTGCGTCGCGCCAGTACAGTGCGGCGAGGATGCCCTGTGTGGTGAACATCGCCGCCAGCGAGTCTCCCAGAGAGATGCCCGTGCGCGGCGGCGCTTCGCCTGGATAACCGTTGATGTAGCGAAGGCCTCCCATCGCTTCTGCAACCGCGGCGAAGCCCGCTCGATCTCGATAAGGTCCTGTCTGCCCGTAACCCGACACGCGCGCCAGGATGATCCTTGCATTCGCCTGGCTCAGGCTTTCATATGAGAGGTTCCACCTCTCCAGCGTTCCGGGACGAAAGTTCTCCGTGACGACATCACTGTGCGCAACAAGCTCGAGCATCAACTCCTGCCCGCGCTCGGTTTTCAAGTCGAGGCTGACGCACTTCTTGTTGCGTGATTGCACAGGCCACCACAGCGACCGATTGTTGTAGCGTGCGTGACCCCATTCACGCATGGGATCTGGCTTGCCGGGAGCTTCTACCTTGATGACCTCGGCCCCCATGTCGCCTAGCAACCGCCCCGAGAACGGGCCCGCGAGCAGCGTTCCAAGCTCGATGACACGAACCCCTGCGAGGGGGCCGGGGCCGAGATCCGAGAGTGTGGGCACAATGCGCATACTCTCCGCAAGTGGGAGACTCGTCAACTTGAGACCGTGCTCGGTTGGGTGCCTCGAGCCGGATTGTGCAATCGCTTTCATGCGATGTCCGTTCCGGTAGCAGCATTCCTCCGCAAGAGAAAGCCGATAGGAGATTGGACATGGTGAGGAGCATCGAGCTTAGACGGCACACCGACAACGACGGCGATGTGTTGAGCCAAGAGGGGGTGGAAGCCGCGCTCGAAATTGGCGCCACCCTTGAGGGCAGCTACGAGGTGTTGGTGTCCTCGGGCGCGCAGCGTGCAACGCAGACTCTGGCCTGTTTTCTCGCCGTGTTGGGGGAAACATCTCCTCGCGGGGTCCTAGTCGATTCGCGGTTCCGGAGCAAGCAAGAAGACCGCTGGAAGCTCGCATTCCAGGCCGGCCGGGGCGGGGACATCGCTTCGTTCCTGGACGCCGATCCCGACCTGGTGCGGGAGGAAGCCGCGCTGTTCTCCGGCGCACTGGCCGAGATGTTCGAAGGGCTGCGCGCTGGTGAACGGGCGCTTGTCGTCGGCCATTCCCCCATGCAGGAAGCAGCTGTTTACGGCCTGACGGGCAAGGTCGTTCAGCCCCTTGCCAAGGGCGCAGGAATTGAGGTGATTCAGGACGACGACGGCGGCTACACGGTGAGAGAGCTCGGCTAGCAAGAAGAGCGCGGCACGAATGCTCCGGCCCCCAACTGCATCGCGTATCGTGTCCGGATGCCGGCAAAAAAATTAGTCCTGGAGGTGGCCGGTCGGGAGGTCACCGTCTCGAACCCCGACAAGGTCTTCTTTCCTCGGACGGGCCACACGAAGCTGGATCTCATCCACTACTACCTGGATGTGGCCGCAGGAGCTTTGCGAGGAGTCAGGGAACGGCCGATGGCCCTCAAGCGATTCGTCAACGGGGCGGAGGGCGAGGCCTTCTTTCAGAAGCGGGCGCCCAAGACTCGTCCCGACTGGATCGAGACGGTCGAGCTCAGCTTTCCCTCGGGGAGGACGGCTGATGAGATCGTCGTTCGGAACGAGGCCCAGCTCGTCTGGATCGTCAACCTCGGCTGCATCGACCTCAACCCTCACCCGGTACGGGCCGAGGACCTGCAGCATCCGGACGAGCTCCGAGTCGATCTCGACCCCGTCCGTGGGGTGCCGTGGTCACAGGTGCGCGAGGTAGCTCTCGTCACGAAGGAGGCGCTGGAAGACGTCGGGCTAGTGGGATGGCCCAAGACCTCTGGTTCACGAGGTCTTCACATCTACTGTCGCATCGAGCCGAAGTGGGAGTTCACCGAAGTGCGGCGTGCCGCGGTCGCCCTAGCTCGCGAGGTGGAGCGCCGTGCGCCCAGCATCGCTTCCAGCAAGTGGTGGAAGGAAGAGCGCCACGGAGTCTTCCTCGACTACAACCAGAACGCCAAGGATCGCACTATCGCTTCGGCCTACTCGATCCGCCCCACTCACGACGCGCGCGTTTCGACCCCGCTGTCATGGGACGAGGTACCCGAATGTGAACCAGAAGCGTTCACCATCGACACCGTCCCTTCGAGGTTCAAGCAGATTGGTGACCCCGGCGAAGGGATGGACGAGACTCCGTGCTCGCTCGCCCCGCTCCTCGAACTTGCCGAGCAACATGAGGCCGCCGGTTTCGGGGACGCACCGTGGCCGCCGCATTTCGCCAAACAGGAGAACGAGCCGCCCCGGGCGCAACCGTCCAAGCGGAGGGACGGCGAGAGAAAGCGCGAAGGGATCGTGCCCCCGCCGGCACCGGGCAAGTCTTCCGGGCCGACCGGGAGGCGCCGTACGACCATTCCCTTGATCGAGATCGCCCGAGCCGCTTCGGAAGCGGAAGCGTTGGAGGGCCTCGAGCGCTGGAAGAAGCGTCACCCGGATGTGTGGCCGCACCTGGCGCCTTCGGACGTGCTGGTCGATTCCATGCGAGGAGCAAGCACGACCTGGAGCCGGATCCGCCTCAACCTGCGTAGCGTGCCAGAGGCGGAGCGGCCGCCCCAGGAGGCCCTCGAAGTCGATTACGACCCCTGGAAAGGCCGTCGACCCGGTGAGGACGAGCCCGGTGGGCCCTCCTAGGCCGGCACGGGGCAGCTCACGCCCGTGCCCGCAATTCCGCAGTAGCCCCACGGGACCTTGTGCAGGTACTGCTGGTGGTAGTCCTCGGCGTAGAAGAAAGGCCCGGCGGAGGCGATCTCCGTCGTCACCCCCCCATAACCCGCCCCCCGAAGGGCGGTTTCGTAGTCGGCTCGGGCCTGCTCAGCCGTGCGCGCCTGGGTTTCGTCCGCATAAAGAATCGCCGAGCGATACTGAGTGCCGACGTCGTTGCCCTGTCTCATGCCCTGCGTGGGATCGTGTGCTTCGAAGAACACCCTGAGCAGGTCTGCATAGGAGACCTTGTCGGGGTCGAAGACAACGAGCACAACCTCGGCGTGACCTGTGCGCCCGCTACAGACTTCCTCGTAAGTGGGGTGCGGGGTGGTCCCACCTGCATATCCGACCGCGGTCGTATAGACGCCGTCGATGGTCCAGAAGAGACGCTCTGCCCCCCAGAAGCACCCCAAGCCAAACACCGCGGTTTCCATGGCCTCCGGGAACGGGGGCAGCAGCGACGTCCCCAGCACCGCATGCCGCTCCGAGAGCTCAAAAGGGGACTGCTCCCTTCCCGGCAAGGCGTTGCTCTCCTCCACCATCCTGGTCTTGTTGCGACTGAACATCGTTACACCACCTCCATCTCTCAACGATCAGCCTGTCACATTGTTCCGGATATGTTCTCGGTTTCCCCTGGCCTCTACCGACAAGATGCGTACTCCTCCAGTCGGTTGGCCAGCTCCTTCGGCCTGAATGTTCCGCCTGCATCCCGCCCTCGCTCGGGCAGATCAAGTTGAGTTCAGGCGCCTGCGGAACTCCCCCGCCCCCACCACGCCGGCGCCCAGAGCTTGCGCCTGTTCGGCCAAAGCCCGGTCCGACGTCACCACGACCCTGTCCCGAGCATCCGAAGCGATCAGCCGGAGAATTTCCTTGTCTGCTGCGTTGGGGCCGCCGGAAGCAAAGACGACCTTGACCTTCACCACTTCGAGCGGGAACGGCTTTCCGTCGAGAACGGCGACTGCCTCGTCTCCGGAGGATCGGACGAAATCATCGAGAGTTGCGACGACACCGGCCATTGCTCTCTTTCGGTCTCGCCACCATCCATCGGGTCGTGATCCGACCACGTTCATCACGTCGATGAACCACACCTTATGAGGCACTTAGGCAGGCACGGCTTGGTTCTTCGGCTCAATAATCATCAAACATCTCACCACGAGTGTGCTCTCTTCAAAACCACCGATCATCAATCAAGCTGGAGCAATAACGGCGTCAGTTTCGGGCAGCACTGCCCTCGACTATTCCCAGGATCACGACCGCAGAGATCACGGCTACTACGAAGCCAAGGAAGTTCAGCTCGAAGATGGTTCCCGTCCCCAACAGATTGGCTATCACTCCTCCGATGACCGACGAAACCACGCCCACCAACAACGTGGCCACCAACCCCAAACGCTGGCGGCCGGGCTTGATCAAGCGGGCGAGCGCCCCGATCACCAAGCCCGCAACGATGAATCCGATCATGCTGCCTCCCCTCGAGTAAACAATCACGGAACCCTAACTCACACGCCCGAGGGTACCGAGCGGCCGTTCTTCTCTCTCGAGCATCCCTCGATCGGCGAGGTCGTCGGTCTGGCTCAGCAGCGTCAGGTACCTGCCAGCCGGCTGATGATCGGCGCCGACAGCAGTACGGAGACGATCCTCAAAAGATGGAAACCGACCACCAGTCCCGCGTTGGCCTCTACCTCCGAGGTCAACGCCCCCATCTGCAACAGACCACCCGGGGAGGTCGCCAGCACGGCGGTGACCGGGTCCATGACGCCCAGCTCTGTGCGACACCCATCCCGACCTCGCCGGCCGTGACCGCTTCGAGCTTCCCTACCAAACCCGTGCCTTTCGGGCGCGCCTCACCCACTGATCCTTCTACAGGCTCCACCAGGGGCGTGCGGCCGGAACAAACATCAATGACCCATCGTCCCGGTTAGCGGAGGCCAAGGACGGCCATCAGGGAATCGTCGATCTCCCACCCCTCCTCGGACGTGACATGGCCCACTAGTTTTCCGAGCCGCCCCACATCCACCGCGCCGAGCTGTTCAATCAGCAGTCGCGTGCTTTGCTTGTTGATCTCGATCTCAGGGCGAAAGCTAGCCGGACGGGCGCCGCGGGAAGTCGGTGCAATAACTACCACCGAGCGAGGCAGGAACTCATCGGCCTGCAACACGACCCCGAATCGCCGCCCCCTTTGCTCATGCCCACTACCTTTCGGCAGGCGGAGCTCGTAGATGTCACCGCGCAGCACGGAGACTCTCCATGAGGGAGGCAACTTCTAACATCTCTTGGCGATCGTCCTCGTCGGACTCAAGCGCCGCCACTTCGGTCGCCAAGGCCTTGTGGCCCTCGGTTCTGCGGGCAGATTCGACAAGAGCGCGCCTGACGGCTTCCGATCGGGTCAGCCCGGTGGCTTCGAGCCGCGCAAGAGCGCGCTGAGCTTCCTCGTTCAGACGAATGGAAATGGCGCGTACCACTTGGGAGATTGTATCACAATTTGTCATACAGCACTGAGGGAAGGCCGCTCCAGAGGACTGTCACACCCCTCCGTCATCATGGCCTTTAGGCGGATAAGGATTCTCTAGGAGGGGAAACCATGGACCACGCTGGACAAGCAGTTGAGCTCATTCGATCCGGGCTGGACCCCGGCTCGGCTCGTACGCGGGGAAGCCTGACGCTGGTTCCCCTTTTCGGTGGAGCGCCGGCCAAGGAGTACCTGCTGGCTTCCGAAGCAATCCCATCAGGGCTGCTGACCATCTCGGAGATGGGGGCCGGCAGCGTCACCGAGATCCTTGCCCATAACCAAGCCGACCTGCCCGTCCTGTTGCTCGACGGGGAGCACGTCGAGGGCGCCATGCAGAATCGCGTCCTCAACGTCACGGTGCTGGTTGCCGCCAACCAGAAAACGATTCTGCCGGTAGCCTGCGTCGAGCGTGGCCGCTGGCATTACGAGGGCGGCTCCGACTTCGCTCCCTCGAGCGACATCACCTACTCCAGGTTGAGGTCCAAGAACGCAGCCGCGGCCGCCGTGAGCGCCCGTCACGAGCGCGGGCGAGGCGTCGACCAGCATGAAGTGTGGGCAGACGTTTCCGCCAAACATGCCGAGATCGGTGTCGACGAATCTGCAACCGGGTCCATGCGTCACGCATACGACCAGAGGCGCAGGGAACTGGAGGAGATGACGGCGTCGTTCTCACAACCCGAGCCCGACCAGACAGGCGTCATTGCGTGCGTGGGTGGAACGGCGGTGGCTCTAGACGCCTTCGATCGGCCGGAGACGCTGACCAAGCTTTGGACCCGGTTGGTTTCCGGTTACGCGATGGACGCCCTCGGTGCTCGGCCCGTTCCCGTCGCTGGGAACGTCACGAGCTCTTTCCTCCAAGCCGCCGCCAACTCCGAAACAACTTCGCACGATGGCGTGGGCCTCGGCAGAGAGGTGGTCCTCACTTCACCGGCAACCGTGGGCCATGCTCTCGCGTGGCAAGGAGGAATCGTCCACCTGGCCCTCTTCAGGGTCCAGGGAGGAAATGACCGAGACGCACGCACAGGGGGCCGAATTGCCTCTCCCCGAGGGCGGCGTCGCCTGCAACGGTTCCCGGAGCTCTAGGGCTGTTCTATGACGTGCCGCCGCCAGGAGCTCAGAATCGGTCGCGCCCGGTGAGGTGACCCGCGAGCACCGCGGCGGCGTTGCAGGTGTGGTGGAGGACCGCTGCGAACCCGGGCGACCGCCTTCTCAAGAGGCCGAGGCCGGTCCAGAAGGCCGCCAGGCCCAGCCCTCTCCGCCAGCGCCCATCGACTACGACGTGCTTGGCGGCGAACAAGGCCGCCGTGCCGCCGACACCGAGCGTGGGTTCGACACGAGCCCCCCAGATCGCCTCCTCGGCCGCGGGAACGACCACGCCGAGCGAAGCCAGCTCGAGGACCAAAGAGTCGGGCGGGGCCGTCGAAGGCGCGTCTTGAAGGAGCCGGCGCCCCAGTGGGTAGCCTCCCAAGCTGAGCGCCAGCCCGAGCACAGCCGCCCCCCGGCTAAGGCCCGCTCGGGATACGTCCCGCGGCCGTCTCGCGACGATCCAAAGGGCGCCGTAGGAGGCGATCCATGCCGCGCTGCGACCCCGAAACAATCCCCGGGCGAGGGCCTCGGCGGCGGTCGTCGCCCCCGCCCAGGCCAGGGCGCTCCTCATCCCCGGCCCGCGCGCCGGTCCGAGGGTGGAGGTTGGGGCGGCTCACCGGGCGCAGGCCCCACGAACGGACCGAAGCGATCCATCATTGCCTCCACGCCGTTGCCCCACAGGGGACCACCGTGCTCGAGGCGGTAGCCGGCCAGCCACCCGCCTCGCGTCGATCCCCGACGGGCGGCCCAGCGCCAGAAATCGAGGTGGGCCGGGGCGTGAGCAAAGCGGTAGGCGGCGCGCTCGTCGCTCCACCACGTCGTCAGCCCGATCGTGTAAGGGAGGATGTACCAGAGCCGGTGCGCGACGTAGCCCGGCGTGCCGGTGAGGTCCCGGCGGAGCCTGGGCCACCGGCGCACCACCCACCACAGCGATCGGAGCCCGCTCAATTCATTGGCCCCGTCGATCAGATAGAGCTTGGTCTCGCTCATTTGAGCCTCCACCACAGTCCCGCCAGCCCGACGTCGCGCCGCAGCCGAGCGAGCAGACGCGCTGTTCGAGGCCGCGTTTCATCGAAGAGATCTATCCGGATCCGCCGCTTGACGGGCTCGTCGTTGATCGCCCGTAACAGATATGCGACCGACACCGCACCGAAAAGTGTTGATGTCATCGCCAGCTGCGGAAACCCTCGGCCCGGATCGTTCTTGCGCGCTCGGAGCTCGGCGAAAATCTCTCGCGGTAGCGCCGTCGGGGGCACGAGAGCACGCAGGACGCTCGCAGATGTGTAGGGCTCCGACACGCGTCCGCGCAGCGGGGCGTCGATCGTTTCGTAGTCGAACAGTTCGATGAACTGGGTGGCAGCGATATCGTACGCCGTCAGCACTTTGAGGTGGAGAGCACACGCGGCCTCGTGTAGTGCGACCTTCGCCTTCACGCCATCGTCGGTGGTGACATCGACGGCATCAATGACGAAGTCACCGGGTAGCAGTCTGCTCTCGATCGTCTCGGCCGCTACGCCCTCCTCGAACACTTCGACCGCGGCGAATGGATTGACCGCTGCTATCCGGTCACTAGTGGCAACCGCCTTGTTGACGCCGACGTCTTCCAGCGTAGCCTCTTGGCGGTTGAGATTGTCTAGCTCGTAATAGCCGGGGTCCAAGAGCACCAACTGCTCCGCTCCGCTGCGCACGAGTGGCATCACGCACGCTCCTCCGGTGGAACCGCAGCCTGCGACCACGAACCTGGTCGTTCGGAGGCGTCGCTGCCAGGTGTCCGGTATCAGCCCCCTGTTGCGCTGGGTGAGCGTCGCATAGAACGTCTCGTGATCGCCGGCAGTGATCGGCTTGGTCCTATCCATTCAACTCATGTCGGTTCGGTCGACTCAGGTGCAGTCATGGTCTGTGTTCAGTCATAGAGCGACTCCGTGGTGGTCTCGAAGATGCTCTGGCGAGCGCGCCACAGCTCCTCGAAATGCTCGGCGCGGGTGGCGATTGCCCTGACCGGAGTCGTCGCCTCCAGCCTGTCGAGTCCTCCCATCGATCCCTCGTGCGGAAGATAGGCGACTTCGGGGCCGATACCTGCCAGGTGCGCCGAAGGGCCCCCCGGCGAGCTCGTCAGCGCCTGCACGAAGCCGTCGACGATCCAGAACGCTTCGTCCTTGGGGATGCGCTCCCCCGGACCCAGCCTGATCGCACGCCACGGGATGCGCCCGGCTTTGGCCGCTTCCCACAACGCCGTCGATACCTCTTGGCTCGACGCTGCAATTAGGGCCTCTTCGGGATAGTCGCTGTCACTGGGTGGGGACAACGGCTGCTTGAGAGAGGACTCCTTGACGCGCACGAACTGACGCAGAGCGAGAAGACGGACCAGCGCCTCGTCGTCGGGGCGGTCGAGAGCGAGGTCGATGTCGGCCCACCGGATATAGGTCGTGTTGTCGACGTCCGCGGGGGCGGCCGCGAATGGTGCGGTGGGATGGTCTCGGTAGCGGGGCCGTAGTGGATGCCCGCCGGCGAGAGCGACCTTGTGGGGGGAGCAGGTGGCGATGGGGACAAAGAAGTAGCGAAGGTTTCTCAGCGCTACCTCTGGGTCGAGATCTCCGGTGACGAGCCTGACATGCTTCTGGAAACGGGGGTGGCGTCCCAAGCGGGCGGCGACGAGGCCGAGCTCGAACGGTGCGCGCAGACAGACCGGATCGTCGGGGCGGCCCTGGTCCTTGACGAAACGAGCGAGCTCCCAGCAGCTCCCGAGCTCGATCTCCTCGGTGTTACGGAGGCTTTTCTGCCATCCTCGGCCGTGGACCTCCTCGCACGGGAACACCGGCCGCTCGGGCGCCGTGTAGCTGAGGCTCCGCTCATCTTCTGTCAGATCCGATTGCTTGAGCGTCAGGTAGGCACACAAGCCGCCGCCCCGATCGATCGCCAGCCCATGGATGTCGGCATCGTGAACGCCCTCCCGAGGCTCGCGGAGCATCCCGAGGCCCTCCACGACGGCAGGGTCGTAGAAGCCGGTCAGGAGGTACTGACCGAGCCTCCAGGCCAGAAGGGCGTCGAGCGCGTCCTCGGGAAGCTCGGTCGTCCGGGCCATCACGATCGACACGCCGCGGCGGTCGGG
>JALZJN010000024.1 GCA_030859735.1 Actinomycetota bacterium | reverse complement strand
CGTGGGCAAGAAGCTCGACTATCTCAAGGCGACGATCGAGCTTGGCCTCAGGCGCAAGGATCTCGGCGAGCAGTTCAAGTCCTATCTGCTCGAAGTAGCGGACCGTCTTGGCTGACTTGCTTCCGGTCTCGGAGGCTCGTCGGAGGGTGCTGGAGGCATTCACTCCTCTCGAGCCCACCGAGGTGCTGGTGCGCGACGCGCTGGGTTTGGTCGCGGCCGAGACGCTCACGGCGCCGCACGCCCTGCCTCGGTTCGCCAACTCAGCCATGGACGGATACGCGGTGAGAGGTGCAGACGCGCAGGATGCGTCCGAAGCAAGTCCAGTGACCCTTGAGGTCACCGGCGAGATTCGGGCGGGTGACTCGGGTGATCTCGAGGTCGCCCCGGGGGCCGCGGTTCGCATCATGACGGGCGCACCGCTGCCACGAGGGGCCGACGCCGTCGCCCCGGTCGAGGTTGCTGAAGAGGATGGGGGCCGGGTATCGATCAAGGCTCCCACCCCATCCGGCAAGCATGTGCGGCCCGCGGGGGATGATCTTTCTGAGGGCGACGTACTGGTGGAGGCCGGCCTCGAGCTGGGGCCCGGCGAGCTGGCGCTGCTTGCCTCGATGGGCATGTCTCCGCTCAACGTGCGCGGCGCCCCCAAAGTCGCGGTGCTGGTCACCGGCGACGAGTTGGTCGCCCCGGAGGCGACACCGGGGGCCGGGCAGATCCGCGACTCCAACTCCATTGCGCTCATGGCGTTGGTGACTGAAGCCGGAGGCGAGGTGATCCCGGCGAGCCCTGTGGCCGACACCTACGAGTCCACCGAGGAGGCTTTTCGCCGTGCGGCCGAGCTGGCCGATGTGGTGATGTCCTCCGGTGGAGTGGCGGTAGGCCGCTACGATTTCGTCAAGGACGTGGTCTCGAACCTCGGCCGCATCGACCTGTGGCGAGTGGCCATGCAGCCGGGCAAGCCGGTGGTTCTGGGATCCGTCGGGGACAAGCCGTTCCTCGGGCTTCCCGGCAACCCCGTATCGATCCACGTCGGCTTCGAGCAGTTCGTGCGCCCGGCGATTCGCAAGCTGCGTGGGTGCGCCAACCTGCTTCGACCCCGGATCGAGGCGACACTGACCGAAACCATTACCAAGCCTCCCGGGCGGTTGCACTTCGTGCGCGTGCGTCTGGATCTGAAAGAGGGCCGGTTCAGGGCCACACCCACGGGGCCGCAGGGCTCCCACATACAGTCGAGCCTGATCAATTGTCATGGGGTGGCCCTGTTCGAACGAGATGCAGGTGTCCTGGAAGCGGGCGCTACGGTGGCCGTTGAGGTGTGGCGGCTTCCCGAAGAGCCATGACGCACCCCGAGGCGGAGGCGCGCATGGTAGACGTCACCTCCAAGACGGTGACTGCGCGCGAAGCACTTGCCACTTGCGTAGTCGTGATGAGCGAGCCGACCCGCCTGCTCGTCCAAGAGCGAAGGCTCGACAAGGGCGACGCGCTCGAGGTCGCCCGCGTTGCCGGGATCATGGCGGCCAAGAAGACCTCCGAGCTGGTTCCTCTGTGCCACCCGATCTCATTGGGGGCGGTCGAGGTCTACTTCGAGCAACGGAACGAGGGCATCGCGGTGTTCGCCCGGGTGCGCACGTCCGAGCGCACCGGGGTCGAGATGGAGGCGATGACCGCGGTAGCAGTTGCGGGGCTCACGATCTACGACATGGTCAAGGGGACCGAGCGCGGGGTCGAGATCACCGCGCTGCGTCTGCTGGAGAAGTCGGGCGGCCGCTCGGGACTGTGGAAGGCCCCCGACCCCCCGCCGAGTGGTCATTAGATGATCATATAGAGCATCTGACCACCACTCGGCATAATGAATCAGTCTTTGGGGCGCCGGAAGAATCCCGTAGTGCCGGTGGCCTGGCTCTCGAGCACTTGGACCAGCTCCCAGCCGTCTTCGCCCCACTGGTTGAGGATCTCCTGAAGCGCGTGCGAGATCAGTGGCACGGTCGCGTACTCCCATTTCTGCATCTGCATCTCCCCTTCATGGAACCTGTGTGGCGCGCGCCACAGCATTTTTGGAAACGGCGGCTTGAACCTACTCCACATGCGCGCTCTATCGCCGGTTGCTCTCTGTTGCTCCGATGGAACCGTGATCGCCCACCGGGTCAGGTGGGCCGGAACGCCGTGGCAGAGAATGAAAGGGCTGCTGGGTGGTCCTGAGCTGACAAACGGTGAGGCGCTCGTTTTGTGTCGCGCCGCTCAGGTGCACAGCATCGGGCTCGGTTACGAAATCGATGTTGTCTTCTGTGACAGGAACTGGGTTGTCCGGCGAGTGGTGGCTCCCCTGCGCCGCAACCGCGTGAGTCCGCTGGTAATGGGCGCGTGTTACGCCATCGAGCTCCGGGCCGGAGCAGCAGCCGCGGTTTCGCCCGGCTCGGTCCTGCGTTTCAGACTGGAGGTTCGTCGAAGCCGGTCATAAAGGAGGTATGAGGCAGGAACAGCCAGAAG
>JALZJN010000020.1 GCA_030859735.1 Actinomycetota bacterium | reverse complement strand
ACAGGAACTCCGGGCTCATGGCCACGGAAATCCAGGCTGGCGGCCAGCAGACCTCTCGATGAAAGCTTAGACCAGCGGCATCACCCCCTTGCCGCTTAGAGCCTCGGCGAGGCGCTGGGAACCACCTTCGGTGTCCACAACATGACCGTGGTGAAGCAGCCGATCCACGGTGGGACCGGTGCCTTGGGCATGAGCGTGTCGAACCCGGAAGGATGGATGTTGGAGGTGACCGCGAGGCTGCCACGCTCATAGGCTGCATCCGCGATCCGGTAGAGGGCCTCGGCCTCGGCCTGGCCGGCAGGGAGTATTCCGATGTCATCCACGATGATGAGGTCGGCACGACAGATCCTCTGAACCACCTTGGCCGTGGAGGCATCGACCTTGGATCGATTGATCGTCTGCGTAAGCGTCTCGTTCCGCTTCCGCAGCATTGGGTCCGGCAGGCAACCCAACATACACGACGTATTCGTAAAGGAACTGGCGAAGGCGGATGACGCTCAGCATGACCGCAGGCTAGTCGCCCAGTGTAAGGAGGGCGTCGGCGACCGCCGGTAGATCCGAACCCGTTACGTCTGGGGGGAGGAAGCACTGTGGGTAGGGTTGATCTTTGCGATTGATCCAACCTGAGGTCAGACCCGCCCGCTGCGCTCCGTCAGTGTCCCATGTGTGGGCGGCGACGAGAGCCATTTGATCGACCGAAACACCACATTGAGCGGCGGCGTGACGGTAAGGCTCCGCCGCGGGCTTCCATCGGTGCGCCTCGCTGGCGGACATGCGACGCTCCAAGAGATCGAGCACCCCTGCTCGCGACAGCATACCTTCGGACATTGCCGCTGAGCCGTTGGTCAATGTGACCAGGCGAATCCCGGCCTTGTGGAGCTTGCGCATCCCAACCGGCACATCCGGGTGCACATCGAGTTCGGGGAATCCTGCAAGCACGAAGCGCACTGCCTCGTCAGCGTCGCGCTGCAGACCATCGACGCTCGCCAGCGCGACGCGCAGAGAGGCCGCCGCCACCTCTGAGAATTCGGCGTAGGCGTCGGCGGCGGTGAGCGCGAACCCGTCTCGCAGGGTGGCGGCGAACCACGTTTCCAGGAGGAGACCAGGCGCGCCGATGTCGACAAACCGGGCGCGCAGCGGCTCCATGTCGGACAGCGTCTCATTGACGTCGAAGGCAACAACGTTCGGTCGAGCAGCCATTACGATCTCCTGGGGGGTTAGCAGATATTACCCTCGTCCGATCGGGCTGTTTCGCCTCGAATCTAGTCGCCATCCTACAACGTCACCGCGTCCTCCCTACCATTGATGGCGCCTACTAGTCGAACGTGCTTCAAGCGTCTTGGCTCACCTGTTTCTTCGCTCATCGACTCGACGGCATGTCGCGATCTGCGCCTCGTTCTGCTCGAGAAACTGCTTGGCATTGGCGACGAGGGTCTGCACCCGCTGGCTCGTCACCCGGTAGAGAGCACGTCGTCCCTGGGTTCGAACCTCGACGAAGCCACACCACACGAGACAGGCCATGTGTTCGGAAACCCTCGCCTGAGTGGCGCCGAGGCGGCGGACGATCTCCATCTGATGCAGCTCGCCCTCTTCCAACAAGAGCTCGAGGATGCGCAGGCGGGTGGCATCTCCGAGCGTCCGGAACAGCCGGGCCAACAGCTCCGTATCCGCAAGGGGGTTCGGCTCGAGCTCGATGATCGAGGGACGGCCAACAGTCACCTTGACCTCCTAGATTATACGTTTTACCGTATTATTCTCTAAATCGAATCTATCGGCAACTCGCCCGAGAGCGATCTCGTCGAGATCAAGAAGAGGAGGGACGCATGCCCACAGACATCGGGCTCAATGGTCTGCGACGCCTGATCGACGAAGGTGCTCAGCTGGTCGAAGTGCTGCCACACGGGGAGTTCGAGGAGGAGCACCTCCCCGGAGCCATCAACCTCCCGCTCAAGAGGCTCACGGCAGAGACCGTGACCGTCCTCGATCGGAGCCGCCCCGTCGTGGCCTACTGTTGGGACTACGGGTGAGACATGAGCCCGCGAGCTGCGTGGCAGCTCGAGGCCATGGGGTTCTCTGGCGTATACGACTTCGTGGATGGCAAGATCGAATGGATCAGTCACGGGCTCCCGGTCGAGGGACATGGGCCCCACTACCCGGTGGCCGGTGAGGTCGCGGATCGCGCAACCGTCTTGACGTGCCGCCTCGGCGATCGCGTCGGTGAGGTCGCCCATCTGCTTGTATCGCAACCGCACGATTACTGCGTCGTCTTGAACGAACACGACATCGTGCTGGGACGGATTAGGGAGAAGGATGTCCGCGGGTCGACGGATGCGGCGGTCGAGGAAGTCATGGAGCCCGGTCCCACCACGGTGCGCCCCCGCGAAGCGGCAGCCAAACTCCTGGAACGGATGAGGAAGCGAAACGTGCCCTCGGTGATCGTGACAACCAGCAAGGGAGGGCTCGTGGGCGCGGCGACGCAGGAGGCTCTGAAGAAGCTGGTGTCGCGGTCGCGCTAGCGATGCGCGGGCGCGGATGAGAGGTGAAGAGGAGGTCCGGAGGTGGGGCTCCCCTTCGGAGGAGATCGCGGTTTCACGGCTCGAGCTGCACGCCGAGGGCCATCGCGATGCGATTAGCGGACGCGTAGTACGCAGTGACCTCTGGGATTGCCACGATATCGGCGTCGCCCGAAGGATCTATACGAGGAGAAGCCTTCCGGCCGTCAGCCAGTAGTACACAACATAGGCGCCGGATGCGAGGAGCAGCGCGGCGCCGAGTCCCGAGACGTAGCGACCTACCGCCCGAACACGCCCCAGGATCGCGAAGCCCACGATGCCGGTCAAAAGAGTGAGCACGCCAAGCGTCGTCGCCATCCCGATCCCGTAGAGCCCGAACGC
>JALZJN010000005.1 GCA_030859735.1 Actinomycetota bacterium | reverse complement strand
GAAATGCCCTGGTCCGATGCACTTTCCCCGGCCGACCAAGCAGCTTCATGGAAGCCATCACTCGCGTGCTCCTCCACTCCATCCAGCCAAAGTGCCTGGTCAGCACATGTGCGCCGACCAACGGATCGACCTTTCTCTCGGTCACGCGAATGGCCTGGTCAGCGACGTCTCACCAACCGTGGTCACCATTTGGTCACTAGGCGGGATGCTCTGTCGGGGACAATCGCAGCGGTCGAAGCAGGACCAGTCCGAATAAGACCAACGAGCATCCAAACACGATAAGGCCGCCTTGGTTCGCCAACAGCATCCCGGCGGCCGTCCCCAGGAGAAGCAGTCCTGTGCACCATGTGGGGATCGGTGCGCGCCTGAGGGCTAGACCGAATACGAATAGCAGCAGCATCCCGAGCATCGCCCCGATGACGTAGGCAAAGCCAAGAGCACCGAGGCCGGCGCAGTGCTCAAACAAGTTGGCCCGCCTGCGACTCCAAAACCGACCGCTCCCGCCGCCCCGATCCCGGCTCGCTTGCGTCCGATCGTGTCTCGGAACAGCTTCTGGAGTCCAAGGATGGCTAAGCCCAGAACGATGAACGCCGCGGTGTCGACGCCGTTCAGCGCATAGTGAAGGGTGCACAAACTCAGTTCCGTCATGCTGCCGCCCCATAGTATTCGTGCAGCAGCCCGCCAAGTCGATCTCGCCGACGTACCGTTGCGTCAACGGGAAGCGGCGTACTTGCGAACTGCTGCTGCTCCGGTGCTTGGAGTTGCAGCGCACGGTGAGGTCGCTGGCGGTTGTAATGACCAATGTAGATCGCGAGGACGTGCTCGAGGTGGCGTCTGGAGAAGATCAGCAGCCAGTCCAGGCATTCCGTCCTCGCGGTTCGGATCCATCGCTCACAGATGGCGTTGGCACGAGGCGCCCTGACGGGAGTACGGATCACTTGAAGTCCCTCGCTTGCGAAGACCTCATCGAAAGGACCGCAGAACTTGGCGTCGCGGTCATGGATGAGAAACCGGAGCTGCTGTGCTCGCTCGTCGAGGTCGAAGGTGAAGTTCCTCGCCTGCTGGGTGACCCAGGTTCCGTCGGGGTGGGTGGTGCAACCGGCGAGATGGACACGCCTGGTGGCGAGCTCGATGAACACCAGAACGTAGATTCGCTTGAGCCACACGGTTTCAACGGTGAAGAAGTCGCACGCCACCATGCTCGAGGCCTGCTGGGCCAAGAACTGCCGCCATGTCGGCCCGCCCCGCCGGGGGGCCGGCCCGAGACCGCGGCGGGAAAGCAGCTTTCTGATCGCAGTGACCGACACCTTGATACCGAGCTTTAGGAGCTCACCCTGGATGCGCTTGTAGCCCCATCTCGGGTTCTCTTTCGCCAGGCGCAGGATCAGCTCCTGCACCTCTGCCTGCAGCGGCGGCCTGCCCGGACGACGCTTACCGTATCGAGCCCACTTGAAGCGAACCAGCTCCCGGTGCCAGCGCTGCAGCGTCTTTGGCCTCACGGCGAGACCTTCCCAGCGAGTCCGCGGCAGTCGTCGAGCCGCGGCGGCGAGAAATGCCCGATCGGAAGGTCGAAGACTTGGCCGCTTACTCTGTCGCCGAAGGACGCCCAGTTCATGACGGAGCACGACGATCTCGAGGTCTTGGCCGCCTCGCCCTGACCATTTGGGACAAGCAGTCTGAGCACCATCCGGACCGCCAGGTACATGAGCGATAGAAGCATTGCCCTCCCTCGTTCAATTGGCTGATCGAAGAAGGCTATGAGGCCTGGTCACCGGGGGGAACCGGGTAAATGCACCCTTCACGTGTCCGCGTCCGGCGCGGAACCCAGTCAGCATGAACTCTGGCATGTCCGAAACGGACTTCGAGAATCTCAGGCCCAGTGCGAATGTCCACCCTCATGATGACAAAAGCGTCTTGACTTCATGATGCTGCTGAGCGCTCAGGTTCAGGCACCGTGTTTGGCCTCCCGCGCTGCATGACTGAGTGGCGCGGGGGGCTGGACTGGCGGGTTACTACAGACACGGGTCAAGCGGTTTCGGTTTCGATCACCTGAGGGCTTCCCCCTCCGCTGATCTCGATCCGGCGAGGCTTCGCCCGCTCCGCCATGGGAATCTTGACGGTGAGAACGCCTTGATCGTAGGAAGCTGCGATGGCTTCCCTATCCAGCCCCTCTCCAAGAAACAGCTGACGGCTGAACCTTCCCTGGGGGCGCTCCGACACCAGGATCTCGTCTTCTTCGTCTGGCTCGTAGGTTCGCTGCGCCGAGACGGTCAGGACGTTCTCCTCCGTCGTGAGGTCTATGGAGTCTGCGTCGATGCCGGGAAGGTCAAAGTGCACGATGAACTCATCGCCGCGACGATACGCATCCATCAGCAGTCGGGGGGCGCGCCTTCCGGCTTGCATCTCCTCCATCAGGCCTTCGACCTCACGGAAAGGATCAAACCTCATGACCATGACTGCCTCCCCTCTTCGAGTCCGCACGGGATCGGAAGCAACCGAGGGCTCCCGGCCCCGAGGTCCCCGCCGGAACCAGGTCAAACTCTACCCGCGATTCATGGCTGCCTTCTCCACGCGACCCTGTCTCTAAGACACAGGCGATGGGTACCCATCAAGGCGTGCTGTTCCCCCACGGGGGACCGTTACCGTGAGGACGGCGCGGGAGGGCTATTGGCACCCCACCGTGCCCTGAAACGCGTCAGGGGTTCCGCTAGACAGACATCTACTCGTGGAGAGCAACCGTGGCCCCGGCTGAGAGTTGACAGACGTGAGGGAGCGTACTATTAGGAATCTGACGAGCAATCTAACTACCTTTCGAAATCTTCCTCAGAGGTCCTAGGAGCTATCGGAACCTCCGCCGCCACTACGACGCGTTCCCGGCGGATGTTTCGCCGTTGGACTCGGGCGTTCTAAAAAGCAAGTGGGTCATCCATACCTCAGTCCGCGCAACGTGGGGCGGCGGGCTAAGCGGCTGACCCCCTTGGAGCATTTCATTGAAGGTGTGGAAGTCTTCGTTGTAGACTTCCCTGTCATTCTCGTCGAAGTAGATCACCCTATATCTCGTCTCCCTGGCCATTTCGCCATTTCCTTTCCCCTGGCGCGTTGGCACTTCCTACTCAATAGGTGACTCTAGCTCCGCTTCGCGTCGGTGAGAGCGCGCCTCCGCGAGGGAACCGGACCTGGCGCACTCCAGTGGAGACGACGACTTGCGCTTTTACAACGCCCCAGACTCCGGTTCGGACACCATTCACGGCGCAGGTCCGGCATCGTCACGAGCCCCGGTTCGAGCCTTACGACGCGCACCAGTGCGTTCACGACGCCTGCAGTCCCAACGTCTCCGGACAGTCCGTTCTCGATGACGCAACGAACGGGCGGATGGCCGTCGATGTCGACGGCATCCACGGGCTCGGTGACCGCCGCCGACATGCGCAAGTCTAGAGAAATGACGTCCGAGCCACCCCTCATCACCCTGCAGTGTTGGCGAAGACCGGTGGCGCCCCCCGCCGGGACGCGCAAATCGTCGCGGGCAAGGGGTTCGAGGGCAGTCTCCGGTTCGATCGTTTCCTCGATCCCGAAGGGCGCCCAGCCGAAGGTCTCTGCCACGAGAGCTGCCGACTCCGTCAGCCCCACTGGCCAATGGAGCGGCTGCGGACCCCTTGCCACTCGTCGGGCCGAGGCCCCTGAAGCTCGCTAGCGTTACGCTTGGCTCAGTGCCCGCTTAGCGGCTACGGAGTTGCGCGCGCGAAGGGGCGCGGTAAAGTACTGGAGGGTGCCCGAAATGACGGTCGATGTGGAAGAGGCGAAAGCCGGACTCATTGACGAGGCCGCCTCTCAGGTCAGAGAGCACCTCCCGCGCGGCGAGGTCGCGCAGGCGGAGCGTTTCCTTCGCCAGTACTACGCTCAGGTTCCGGCCGACGACCTCGTCGAGCGAGACGTCATCGACGTCTACGGAGCCGCCCTGGCGCACCGGAATCTGGGTCGCCGGCGCACGCTCGGGGCCCCGCGGGTCCGCGTGTACACGCCGCAGTTCGAGACCGACGGCTGGCAGTCCACCCACAGCGTCGTCGAGATCATTAACGAGGACATGCCCTTCCTCGTCGATTCGGTGACGAACGAGCTCAACCGGCACGGGCTCGGGATTCACCTGGTCGTTCACCCCATGATCGCGGTGCGCCGTGACCACGAGGGTGCCCTGCTCGACGTGCTCAAGCCGGGCCAGGAGGGCGCCGAGGACTCGATCTCGGAATCGTTCATCCACGTTGAGGTCGACCGGCAGACCGATCACGACTTCATCAACGAGCTCAAGAACGACATCGAACGAGTGCTCGGCGACGTGCGTGCCGCGGTGGGTGACTGGCAGGACATGCTCGAGCGGGTTCGCCGGGTGAACTCCGAGCTCGGCGAGCATCCTCCTCCGATCGATCCGGAGGACGTGGCCGAGGCAAAGGACTTTCTCCAGTGGATCTACGACGGCAACTTTACGCTCCTCGGGTACCGCGAATATCAGCTACTCGAGCATGAGGGCAAGGACGCGCTGATGGTGACGCCCGGCTCCGGTCTGGGCATCCTGCGTCAGGCCGATCCGAATGCGCCCCCCAGCATCGTCGAGCTGCCACACGAAGCTCGGAAGCGAGCGCGCGAGCGCAAACTGTTAGTGCTCACCAAGGCGAATTCGCGCGCCACGGTTCACCGCCCGAGCTACCTTGACTACATCGGAGTCAAGCGCTTCGAGGACGCGGGAGGGGTCATAGGCGAATGGCGCTTCCTCGGTCTCTACACGTCCACCGCCTACAACACCAGCCCCACTCAGATCCCCTTTCTCCGCAGGAAGGTCGGCCGCGTCGTCGAGCGCTCCGGCTTTCCGGCCGCGAGCCACAGCCGCAAGGACCTCGAGGCAATTCTCGAGAGTTATCCGCGGGACGAGCTGTTCCAGGCGAGCACCGACGAGCTCTATCGCATCGCCATGGGGATCCTGTACCTGCAGGAGCGGCAGCGCGTCCGCCTGTTCGTTCGTCGCGATACCTACGGGAGATTCTTCTCGTGCCTCGTGTTCATTCCCCGAGATCGATACAACACCGCCATCCGCCTGCGAATGCAGGACCTGCTGACCGAGGCGTTCGAGGGCACGAGCGTCGAGTACACGACCCGCGTATCGGAATCGGTCCTGGCCCGCCTCCACTTCATCATCCGAACCGACGCCGACGCTGACCGCTCCTACGATGTCGAGGAGATCGAGAAGCGACTCGTTGCGGCCGTGCGCTCGTGGAGCGACGATTTGCGCGCCGCGCTCGTCGAGGAGCTGGGAGAAGAGCACGGCATCGGCCTGTTCCGCACCTACGGTGAGGCGTTTCCGGGCGGCTACCGTGACGACACAGTCCCCCGGCGCGCCGTCTTCGACATCAAGCGACTCGAGGCGCTCGAACGGGACGAGGACCTGGGCATGGGTCTCTACCACCTGCTCGAGGCGCCTCAAGGCTTTCTGCGCTTCAAGCTCTACCGCTCCGGCAGCCCCATGACGCTGTCGGAGATCCTGCCGCTGCTCGAGCACATGGGGGCGGGGGTCATCGACCAGCGCCCCTACGAGGTGAACCTTCCAGACGGCGAGACGAAGTGGATCTACGACCTGGGCCTGGCGTGCGGGGATCTAGGCGAATTCGAGACCGACGGGATTCAGGCCGCGTTCCAGGAGACGTTCGCGCGGGTGTGGCGGCACAACATCGAGGACGACGGCTTCAACCGTCTGACGCTAAGCGCTGGCCTTTCCTGGCGGGACACCGCCGTGCTGCGCGCCCTGAGCAGGTACCTCAGGCAGACGGGGAGCCGCTTCAGTCAGGCGTACATGGAGGACACGCTCGTTGCCAATCCTCATATCGCCCGCTGGCTCATCGATCTGTTCCACGCGCGCTTCGACCCGGCCACGAGGCTCGACGCACCCGAGGCGGTCGCCCGACACATCAAAGACCTGGAGGAGGCGCTCGACGCGGTCCAGAGCCTCGACCAGGACCGGATCCTTCGCAGCTTCCTTACTCTGGTGCTGGCGATGCTGCGGACGAACTACTACCAATCGAGCCACGGTCGTCCCAAGGCGCATCTGTCTTTCAAGCTCGATCCCTCCAAGATCGAAGGCCTTCCCCTGCCGCGCCCGATGTTCGAGATCTTCGTTTACTCGCCGCGCGTCGAGGGCGTGCACCTGCGTGGCGGAAAGGTGGCGCGCGGTGGTATCCGCTGGTCGGATCGCCGGGAGGACTTCCGCACCGAGATCCTCGGTCTCATGAAGGCCCAGCAGGTGAAGAACGCCATCATCGTGCCGGTGGGAGCCAAGGGTGGTTTTGTTGTGAAGCGGCCACCCGAGGACGGCGACAGGGACGCGTTGTTCGAGGAGGTGAAGAGCTGCTATCAGAACTTCATCCACGCTCTGCTCGACGTCACCGACAACCTGGTCGACGGCAAGGTCGTGCCTCCCGAAGACGTCGTTCGCTATGACGACGACGATCCCTATCTCGTCGTGGCCGCGGACAAGGGCACGGCCACCTTCTCCGATATCGCCAACGCGATCTCCGAGGAGTGCGGTTTCTGGCTCGGTGACGCGTTCGCCTCCGGTGGGTCGGTCGGCTACGACCACAAGAAGATGGGAATCACGGCTCGGGGGGCCTGGGAATCGGTCAAGCACCATTTCCGTGAGCGCGGCGTCGACGTCCAGACCACCGACTTCACCGTCGTGGGCATCGGGGACATGTCGGGCGACGTGTTTGGAAACGGCATGCTGCTGTCCCGCCACATCAAGCTTATCGGCGCCTTCGACCATCGCCACATCTTCATCGATCCCGACCCCGATCCCGAGGGCAGCTTCCAGGAACGCGAGCGCCTGTTCGGCGTGGCGCGCTCGTCCTGGGCCGACTACGACGAGGCGCTCATCTCTCCGGGGGGTGGCGTCTATCCGCGCACCGCCAAGTCGATCTCGCTGTCGAAGGAAGCACAGCGGGCACTGGGAATCGATGAGGCGAGGCTCGCTCCCCTCGAGGTCATCAAGGCGCTGCTCCGAGCTCCGGTCGAGCTGTTGTGGAACGGTGGCATCGGCACCTACGTGAAGGCCAGCACGGAGTCTCACGCCGAGGCGGGAGACAAGGTCAACGACCTGGTGAGGGTCGACGCCTCGGAGCTGCGCTGCCACGTGGTGGGCGAGGGAGGCAATCTCGGCTTCACCCAGCGCGCGCGCGTGGAGTACGCGCTCGCGGGCCTCCGCATCAACACGGACTCGATAGACAATTCCGCCGGGGTCGACTGCTCCGACCACGAGGTGAATATCAAGATCCTGCTCAACGCGGTGGTGGCCCAGGGCGACATGACCGAGAAGCAGCGCAACTCCCTCCTGGCCGAGATGACGGACGAGGTCGGGAAGTTGGTGTTGCGCGACAACTACCAGCAGACTCAGGCGCTCAGCAACTCGGTCACTCAGGCCGTCTCCATGGTCGATGTTCACACCCGCTACCTCGGCCACCTGGAGCAACGCGGGAAGCTCGATCGAGAGGTCGAGTTCCTTCCCAACGAGGAGGAGGTCGAGGAGCGCAAGTCCAATGGGAAGGGCCTAGCCTCTCCGGAGTTCGCCATCCTGCTGGCCTACTCCAAGATCGGCCTCAAGAAAGAGCTGCTTGCCTCCGACCTTCCCGAGGATCCCTATCTGGCGCGCGAGCTCGTGCGCTATTTCCCCGAGCCGCTGCGCGAGCGCTTCTCCGCGGGGATGGAACGTCACCGGCTGCGCCGGGAGATCATCGCCACTCGGGTTGCCAACGCCGTGGTGAACACCTCCGGGATCACGTTCGTGTTCCGGCTCGGCGAAGAGACCGGGGCGGCGGCTCCCGATATAGCCCGAGCACAAACTGTGGCCCGGGAGATCTTCGACATGGAGAGCCTGTGGAGCGAGATAGAACGCCTCGACCACCAGGTCGACGCGGCCACGCAGACGGCGATGATCCTCGAGGGACGCACGTTGGTCGAGCGTGGAACCCGCTGGCTTCTACGTCACTGTTCGCGGCCGCTCGACATCTCCGCCACGGTCGAGCGCTACAAGGAAGGGCCGGCGGAGCTCACCGCACTCTTACCCGAAGTCCTCGTCGGTCCCGATCAGACGGCCAGGGAGGAGGCGACGAGACGCTTCGTCCAGGAGGGAGTGCCGGAGGAACTGGCCACCAGCGTGGCGGGGCTCACCGCCACGTTCTCGGCTCTGGATCTGGTCGAGGTATCAGGGGCGGTGGAGGAACCCGTGGCATCTGCGGCCGCCGCCTACTTCCTTCTCGGAAATCGGCTGCAGCTTCACTGGCTGCGCGACTGCATCCTGGCGCTCCCGCGCGACGACCGGTGGCAGGCGCTGGCCCGCGATGCGCTGCGGAACGACCTCTACGGCTGGCACGGCATGCTGACCGCCGAAGCTCTGAAGTCAACGAATGCCGAGCACGACGCCGAGGATCGGATCAACGCCTGGTTCGAGCATAAGGGTCACTCTCAAGAGCGCTACGGGAAGATCCTCGACGACATCCGGGCCGTCGGCAGGTTCGATCTGGCCACCCTCTCGGTTGCGCTGCGCGAGGTGCGGAACCTCGCAGAGGACGGCACCTCACCCGCCTCGTCGGGCCGATCCGGCAGCTAGAGCTCCATCGGTTCGGACGTCGCTCATAGCAGTCTGGCGATGTGGGCGAGGTGGTCGACCTCTTCCGCGGCGACGTGCGTCTCGTACGGTTCGATCGACATCTCGCCCTGCTCTCCGTGCCGCCCGGTTCGGTTCCAGCCCGGCCCGTCGAGCACCTCGAGCTCGGCGATGTGGTGCGCACGGAGTTGCTCGACGCGTTTCTGCTCCGGCTCGGGCTCCAGGCGGTGACGAACGGCGGCGACAAGGTCACGTATCGCTGGGACTCCGAGGGCTGGACCGCGTCGGACGACGACGCCCGCCTGCTGCTCCGCGAGCTGGCGCCGATCGTAGTTGGGGGCGGGGCATTCGCCGACATCTTCCTGCCGTGAAAAAGCGGAGAGGCCTTTTGGAGACTTCATGAATACATCTTCGACGAAGCCACTGGGGAGATTGACGGCGGAGGTCATTTTCGGCTCCAGCGCAGCCGGTGACGTTGCCAGCCCGTACCCAAATGACCAAGTCGCGAAAGTGGGCCCGCGGATCCTTTCTGCCGTCAACCGATTCCACAGAAGCGCATCGTCTCAGGTCGCCGAGTCGAGGAGACGCCCCACACCTTCTCGCGCCTGGGGAAAGAGTTCGACTTGAGTCGTGAGTCTGGTCACCATTCGGTCACTACGCGACGCGCGAATGAGTGACACCCCTCGACACTGAATGACAGCCGTAAACGGAGTCTGAGCAGCAGAAACGCGTGAAAGCGCAGGTAGAGCGTTTACGCGGCAGCGATCTCATAATCCGTTGGTCGCTGGTTCGAGTCCAGCCGGCCCCACCCAAATCCGCAATGGCAGCTCAGATGCCATAAATTGACCAGATAACTTCCCCGAGAGAGCCCGCTGAAAATCAGCACCTGGTTCTATCGTGTCGAAGGGCGGGTACTGGATCTTCTCTCCGAGCGACTTCAAGGGCTATCCAGGTGCTCGAGGTTGCGTCCCGCAGGTGCGGCTCAGCCGTACCAACGGTTAGGGTCGCGAAGGGCAGAGAGCTAACACTGGCGGATGCCGCGAGTAGGAGGCAGGAGTGATGGGTGTCTTGGAGAGGAAGAGCTTCGAGAATCCCGATGAGGTACGGACCCCGTACGAAAAGGGGCGAGTGGATGTGGTGAACGCGGGGGAATGGCCTGTAAAGCGGGTCAACCTCGAGCCTGGGTGGAGATGGACCGAGCAGACCCGTCCAGTCGTGGGAACCGACCTATGCGAGGTCTTTCACGTCAAGTTCTTTCTCCACGGCCGGTTCGGTGTGCGGATGGAGGACGGAACGGAGATGGAGTTTGGCCCAGGCGAAATCGGAGTGATTAACCCTGGCCACGATGCATGGGTCGTTGGAGATGAACCCTGCGCTTTCGTCGACTTCGCTGAGATAGTGAGGCAGGCAAGCGGCCAAGAGTAGCGCCGCGGCCGTCCTCCGGTGAAACCGGATGGCCAAGATCAAGCACAGGCCGAGCACCCCCTTGGGCAAGGGCACCCCTCGATAGCGAAGAGCAGCCCAGCAAGTACCCCATCGGCGACTAGTAGGACACCTGCCTTTGCGTCGAGCGATTCGATTCGTCCCAGCTGCTCGTCCAGAGCCTTGGCGGCATTGTCGTAGGCGAACGTTGCTCACTGTGGTGGCGGCTGATCGACCATGAACTCATCCTATGGGGGGTGTGACGAGCTAAGGGCGGGTGTCGCGGGATAGGTGGATGACCGACGGGGCGAAAACGACCCTTGAGCGGTTCGCGCAGCGTTCTCCTAAGACCACTGACTTGCGAAAGCCCTGCTCAAGAGCACCTTCCTGCTGACCGGCTCCGTCCAAGACCGTCGCCGTGAGCACCTCCGGCCCTTCCACATGGGCAAAACGCCTGCTCAGAGCACATGCGCTGACCAGCGGATCGAATTTCTCTCGGTACGCGAAAGCCCTGGTCATCGACGACTTGATAGAGCGCGGTCACCATCTGATCACTATGCCGGAGGCTCTGGTGTCATTGTGATCAGCTCACCAGGGTTTCGGAGCGAAACGTCGTGGAAGGTCCTTTGGATCGCTAATTCGCTCGTCTTTTTCAATGACCACACCGTTGACTCCGTGTGCTCGACATCCGTGCGGGTCGCTCCGCCTTATGAAAGCGTCCTCAGAGCCGTGCGGACCAGGATCTCGGTCATCAGAGCGATGGCTCGCTCATCGATGTCGAACCTGGGATGGTGGTGCGGCGCGGCGTCAGGCCCCCCGCTCCGATCCCAATGAAGGCACCCGGGGCAATCTCGAGGAACCGAGCGAAGTCATCGCTGGCGGTGAGTGGCCCCGGATTGACAATCACCGTGTGGTCCGCCGCCGCGACCGCCTCTTCCACGAGCTTCAACTGTTCCCTACTGTTGACCACGACCGGGGTGCTGGCCTCAACCGTGAAAAGAGCCTTAGCGCGGAGCGCTTCACACATCGCTCGAGCGACATCGGGGATCCGGCGTAAGACGCGCTGTCGTTCCGTATCCGAGAACCACCGCACGTTCCCACGCAGGACAACCTCCTCGGCCACGACGTTAGCGGCACCCTCGCCTTCGATGGCATTGGATGCCTACGACAAGCGTCGTACTCGGTGCGGTCTCCCGCGCCACGATCGACTGGAGAGCCGTCACCACTTGGGCGGCAGCGAAGATGGCATCGACCGAGAGATGCGGCATTCCACCGTGGCCTGCACTCCCGATTACGCTGAGTTTAAAGAAATCCGCACCCGACAGAAAGGGACCGGGCACGCTCACGACGGTGCCGAACGGGACCGTCGACAGAACGTGGGCGCCCAGCACGAAGTCGACGCCCTCGGTGGCTCCGTCGGAGATCATCTGCTCGGCTCCCGCGAGAATCTCCTCGGCGGGCTGGAAGCAGAACCGCAAGGTGCCCGAAAGCTTCGCGCGCATCTCGGAAAGGATCATTGCAGTGCCGACGAGCGCGCTTATGTGCGCGTCGTGCCCACAGGCATGCATCACGCCCGGCGTTGTGGAGGCGAAGGCGCGTCCCGCTGTCTCGGTGATAGCAAGCGCATCCAACTCGGCGCGGATCAATAGGATCGGGCCCGACCCCTCGCCCTTAAGGTCGGCGACCACGCCGGTCCCGCCGACTCCAGTG
>JALZJN010000317.1 GCA_030859735.1 Actinomycetota bacterium | reverse complement strand
CGGGCGAGTGATGGTCGACGTTGACGACATGGAGAGCTTCTTGATGTGGCACCTCGTGAAGGCTCCTCCAGTCACCCGGGCTGCTCGGTTAGGTCAACGGAGATGTTGAGATGAGCCAGGTGGGGTCGAACGCGGGCGCGTCGTCCATTTCCACTCGGCTTCACCGAGTATTAGTTCCGCGACGGCGAAGAACAGATCGCGAACAGGCCCTCGCCTTGCACACCGACCAACTGGTAGTCATGCCCCCGCCAGACGATGATGTCGTGAACCTGTGCGGTCGTCGCAACGAGCATCTCACCGACGAGCGAAGGAGGAATGATCGTGCCGAAACTGATGTATTCGATGAGTGTGTCGCTGGACGGCTTCATCGCCGGGCCCGACGGCAATTTCGACTGGACGGCTCCAGACGAGGAGTTGCACCGCTTCCACAACGAGCGGGTCCGCGCGCTCGGCGGCCATGTCCTCGGCCGGCGGCTGTACGAGACGATGAAGTACTGGGAGACGGCGCACGAGGACCCCGCAGCAACCGATTACGCGCTTGAGTTCGCAGAGATCTGGAAGGCGTTGCCCAAGGTCGTGTTCTCCGACACACTCGACGAAGTGGTGGGCAATACGCGCCTGGCCCAGGGCAGCGTCGCCGAAGAGGTTGCCGAGCTGCAGGAACGATCCGGAAAGGACGTGGCGATCGGCGGAGCCGACCTGGCGGCTGAGGCGATCAAACTCGGACTGGTCGACGATTTCCGGCTGTTCATCAACCCCGTGGTCGTCGGCGGAGGGAGGCCGTTCTTTCCGTCGGTCGATCAAAGTGTTCACCTGAATCTCGTGGAGACGCGGACCTTCGCCTCGCGCGTCGTTTACCTGCGCTACGATCGCGCGTGAACTGGATCTTGGAAGGCGTGCCCTAAGTCGCTGTCGGCGGTCCGAACCAGGTGGTGAGAAGGTCGGGGAGCCCGGCGTCGGTGAGTTCTCCCACCCAGGCCACATGTCCGTCGGGCCGGATCAACACAGCGGGGGGAGCAGTGACCGCGCCGAGTACCGGAAGCTCCCACGGACCAACATATCTGGCGTCGATCAGCTGAACCCGATCCGCCCACGGTGTGATGTCCAAGCCGCCAGGCTCACCGAGGTTGAGCAGCACGGGCCGGGCGCCGTGCAGCAGGGTGAACACCCGCAGTGGGCCGTCGGCGGTGACCAGGTCGAGGTCGGGCATGCGCCTCCCGAGCAACGGATGTCCCTCGCCGAGGTCGTAATGGATGTCCAGACCGGACAACATCGCGGCAAACCGCTTGCGCGGCTTGTCCATGCTCAGCAGCTCGGACACGGTCGCGCGCAAGGCCTCGAGACGCGCGTCGGCAGGGCGCATAAGGGCGGTTTGCGCCATCGTGTTGTGCAGCACGCGAGCGGCGACCGGGTGACGCTCCGAGTGATAGGTGTCCAGGAGGCCGTCCGGCGATACCCCGTTGACCACCTGGGCCAGCTTCCATCCCAGATTCAGCGCATCTTGCACGCCGGTGTTGAGGCCTTGTCCACCCGCCGGGTAATGCACGTGCGCGGCATCGCCCGCCAGCAGCACCCGTCCGTCGCGGTAGGACGCCGCCTGCCGCGTCATGTCGGTGAACCGGGTGATCCACGAGGGGCTGTGGATCCCGTAGTCGGTCCCGTAGACGGTGATGAGCGCCTCGCTGAGATCGCGCAGGGTGGGTTCCCCCCCGGCTCCCGGATGCGCTTCGGTAACCATGACCCCTACCGGCCCCTCATCCGCGTAGGCGATCTCGCCGTCGCGGATCTCGTACTCCACCCGTCCGAAGGAATGGGTGCCCAGGTTGTCCTGGCGGATGCCCAATTCCGGCTCCTCTCCCACCTCGACCTGGGCGAGCAGGGCGCTGATGGTGGGATCCCAGCCGGGGAACTCGATGCCGGCCGTCTTACGGACCACGCTGCGTCCTCCGTCGCACCCGACAGGTATCCCGCACGCAACACTTGGCCGTCGGACACCTGGATATCGACGCCGGTGTCGTCCTGTACGAACCCCGTCACCTCACGCCCGCGATAGAACGTCACCGCGAGCTCACCGACCCAGTCGGCCAGGATGCGCTCGATGTGGTTCTGCCACAACCCGAGGCCGTAGGGGTGCCGGGTGGGAAAGTCGCTGATGTCCAAGCGGTTGAAGGCGAACCCCTGGACCTGGGCCACCTGCCCCTCCGACAAGAACCGATCAGCGATTCCACGCTGATCGAGAACCTCGATGGTGCGTGAGTGCAGGCCGCCTGAGCGCGAGCCGGGGAGGTCCTGGCTGGCTCGCCGCTCGACGATGGCGACGTCGACCTCCGCCAACGCCAACTCGCCCGCTAACATCAGGCCTGTCGGCCCTCCTCCGGCGATCACCACCGCATGCTCGGTCATAGCCACGCTCTGGCCGTAAACGTCGACAACAACACACGCATTCGCTGTCCCCATTTCCGCAGGTTCTCGCTTCGTCCAGTGATTGTGCGGCACGACCCGGGTCTTGCCGCAAGCCCCCCTGTGCGGTATACGTTGAGAGTGGCAAGGTGTGAGTACTCCTCCTTGCCTTCTTCTTTATCGTCCGCAGTGGACGGACACCACTCTCGCTGAGGTATCTCTGGGAGCTTCGTCAGTTGACATTCCGCTGACATTCCCGGACCAAGATCGGTCAGAACAGATCAGAGAACAGATCAGGTCGATATTGGCCACGTTCTTGACGCCCGTCCTCCCGCATGGTTTAGTCACTTGTATTAGACAAATGACTAAACCCACGGTTCCCGCCGCAGGTACGACCCGCCCCGCTGAGGACCTCCTGGATGCGGCCGAACGACTGCTGATAAGGGAGGGTCACGCCGCGATCAGCACGCGCCGGGTGGCAGAGGAAGCCGGGCTGAATCACGGGCTCGTTCACTACTACTTCGGATCGATCGACGAGTTGCTTGTCCAAGTCCTCGAACGCTTCACGCAACGACTGATCGAGCGGCAACGCGAGATGTATGCACTCGATGTCCCGTTCATTGAAAAGTGGCGAACGGCAATGATCTATCTCGATGCCGATGAGGCGTCGGGGTATCAGAAGCTGTGGCTCGAGCTCCAGGCGTTGTCGTGGAACCGGCCCGAACTGCGGGAGCGGGTCGCAAGCGTCAACGCGATGTGGCGAGAAGTTGTAACCGAGGCGTTCACTGTCGCTTCGCGCGACTATGGGATCGAAGCGGACACTTTTCCTGTACCCGCGATCGTCTCGCTCGTGATGACGTTCAACCAAGGACTCATCCTAGAGGGGCTCTGTGGCGTGCGAGAAGGAAGGGACGAACTTCTGGACGCGATCGATCGATGGTTGATGTCACTCGAAGGAGGGTCAGCATGAGAGCCCGGGACCCCGATAAAGACGGTTACGCAGAACGCGATGGCGTGAAACTCTTCTACGAAGTGTTCGGTGAGGGAGAAACGACTGTCTTCTTCCTTCCCACTTGGTCGATCATCCACTCACGGCACTGGAAGATGCAGATCCCATACTTCGCCCGTCATTTCCGCTGCATCACCTTCGATGGTCGTGGCAACGGGCGCTCCGACCGGCCGGAAACGACCGGCGCGTACGGGGACGAGGAGTTCATGAAGGATTGTCTCGCGGTCATGGACGAGACCGGAACCGACGTCGCTGTTCTCGTCGCGTTCTCCGCTGGGTGCGATTGGGCGCTCATGCTCGCGGGATTGCATCCCGAGCGCGTGAAGGGGGCAGTGTTGATCGGTGGCGGTCATCCCGACACACCACAGCGCCCAGAACGGGCGCCATATCAGGGCCGGTTTAACGAGCCTCTGGAAACCGAAGAAGGCTGGGCGAAGCGCAACCGCTTCTACTGGGAGAAAGACTTCCGCGGGTGGCTTGAGTTCTTCATGAACAAGATGTTCACCGAGCCTCATTCGACGAAACCCATCGAAGACACCGTTTCGTGGGGCCTCGAAACCGACGCTGCAACGCTCGCCCGGACGCTAGAAGCGCCCGTGTACCTCGAGAACGCGGCGGATCTCGAGAAACTCGCCAGGGGTATCCGGTGTCCGATCCTCTTGATCCACGGCACCGAAGACGCGATCAGCCCGCATGTGGGATCGGAGATGATGGCCGCAACGCTCGATGTGCCGCTCGTAAGCATGAACGGCTCGGGTCATGCGCCCCATGTGCGTGACCCACTCAAGGTCAACCTTCTCGTGCGTGATTTCATCGAACCTCGTAGCCCTGTTGCGACATGGCGCCGGGGGAGGGCCCGGCCTAAGCGGGCCCTGTTCGTCTCTTCGCCGATCGGTCTTGGTCATGCGCAGCGAGACGTCGCCATAGCCAAGGCTCTTCGCGCACAAGAGCCGGGTCTGCAGATCGACTGGCTGGCACAGGACCCGGTCACGAGGGTCCTAGAGAGCGAGGGCGAACACATCCACCCCGCGAGCCGGTTCCTCGCGAACGAGTCGCGCCATATCGAAAGCGAATCGGCCGAACACGATCTCCATTGCTTCCAGGCAGTGAGGCGGATGGACGAGATCCTGTTGAACAACTTCATGGTCTTCCACGACCTCGTGACTGATGATGCCTACGACCTGTGGATCGGCGATGAGGCATGGGAGATAGACTACTACCTCCATGAGAACCCGGAGCAGAAGCGGGCTGCGTACGCGTGGTTGACCGACTTCGTCGGTTGGCTCCCGATGTCCGACGGTGGAGACAGAGAAGCCTTCCTCACCGCCGACTACAACGCCGAGATGATCGAACACATCGCGCGTTTTCCCCGCTTACGTGATCGTGCCATCTTCGTGGGTAACTCTGATGACATCGTCCCCGACGACTTCGGCCAGGATCTTCCCAATATCCGTGAATGGACCGAGGAGCACTACTCGTTCTCGGGTTACGTCACGGGATTCAACCCCGACGAGTTCGCCGCCCGTGACGCGATCCGATCGGAGCTCGGATACGCCCCCGATGAGAAGGTCTGCATCGTCACCGTTGGGGGATCGGGAGTTGGGGAACATCTACTCCGCCGCGTCGCGGCGAGCTTCGAACTGGCCAAGCGAGAGGTTCCAGAGCTGCGGATGATCCTCGTGGCAGGCCCCCGCATCGAGGCGAGTTCTCTTCCCGAGATCCGCGGACTAGAGACCCTCCCGTACGTGCACAATCTGTACCGTCACCTGGCCGTGTGTGACCTAGCGATCGTCCAGGGAGGGCTGACGACGTCGATGGAGCTCACCGCCAACGAACGACCGTTCCTCTACTTCCCCCTCAGGCACCATTTCGAGCAGAACTTCCACGTGAGGCACCGCCTTGGACACTACG
Organism: Actinomycetota bacterium; assembly: GCA_030859735.1. Lineage (GTDB taxonomy): Bacteria > Actinomycetota > CADDZG01 > CADDZG01 > WHSQ01 > JACDAL01. The sequence continues at coordinate 16,692 of JALZJN010000317.1, read as the reverse complement.
GAGCGGGCCGGTGCATGGACTATGAGAGGGCGACCCCAGAGATCATCGCCGAAGCTGTTGCAGAGGAGGTGGGAAAGCGCGTTGAGTACAGACCCGTAGAGTCAGATGGTGCGGAGCGAGCCGCGCACCTCATAGCTGAATTGATCTAGTAGAGCGAGAGGAGCCAAGAATGGCAGGGATCGAGAAGAAAAGCTTCGAGTCTCCCGACGAGATGAGGACCCCCGATAAGACGAACGTCGCGGTGGTGAAGCTGGGATCGGTATCGGCAGGACGCCTCACTGCCCAGCCCGGATGGAAATGGTCCGAGTGCATCAAGCCGGTTGTCGGTGGCGACGCCTGTCAGGCGCACCATGTTGGTGCGGTGGTGTCCGGTCAGATGCAGATAGCGCATGAGGACGGAACCGAGGTCGAGGTCGGTCCCGGCGACGCGTATGTCATCGAGCCCGGTCACGACGCGTGGGTGATCGGGGATGAAGCGTTCGTGGCGTTCGAGTTCGACAGCAAGACCGCCCAGGACTACGCATCGTCATGACCGAAGCAACGCTCGGCGCGAACATCGTAGATCTGGTCGATGTCGATGAGCTTCGGGACGAAGTGAAGAAGAAGTACCGCGAGGTCGCTGATACACCGACGGCCGAGTTCCACTTCCATACCGGGCGCCGGCACGCCTTGCGCATGGGATACCCAGAGTCACCCTTGGACCAACTGCCCGAAGCAGCAACCGAGGCTTTCGCCGGCGTTGCCAACCCTTTCTTCTGGGGGTTGCCGAAGCCCGGCGAGCGCGTCGTCGATCTGGGAGCCGGTGCAGGGATGGACAGTTTCATGGCCGCGCTCGCGGTGGGACCGGAGGGACGCGTGATCGGCGTTGATATGACCCCGGAGATGCTGGATCGAGCCACTCGCCTCGCGCGTGAACTCGAACCAAACAACATCGAGTTCCGGCTCGGATTCATCGAGGAGCTACCGGTGCAGTCCGGCTGGGCTGACGCTGTCATCTCGAACGGTGTTATCAACCTGTGCCCCGACAAGCTGCGGGTCTACAAAGAGATCCGCCGCGTCCTTAAACCTGGTGGTCGCATGACCATCGCGGACATCTGTGTGGAGAAACCCGTACCCGAAGGCGCCCTCAAAGACATCGATCTCTGGACCGGCTGAATTGCCGGTGCCCTGCCGTGTGCAGGATGGGCCACCGTGATCAGCGGCGCAGGACTGGTCGATGTAGAGCTTGCGGGTCAGGTTGACACGTTCGGCGGAGCCGGTGGTGAAGAACAGGCCCGTCAGTTCGGTACTAGTGGGTACGCGATCCGCGCTCGAAAACCGAACAGCTAAGCAGAACGGGTGTTGTGAAACCTCACGTCATCGACGCGGACTGGCTGCAAGAGACTGCTCCGCCACTTCAGCCATTGCTGTTGTACAGCGGCACCTGACGATTCTGTCGTGCGGCCACGCGTGTCGTGGCCAAGCTCGATCGGGGGGAATCGATGGCGATCCTTCCCTTCGACGCGCACGAGGCGAAGCCCTTCACCGATCGCTTGAGCGAAGGCGAGATGGATGCGTCATGGCAGTGGATCGAGCCCGATGGTACGAGGCGCATCAAGACATCCGCCGCGATGCGGCTGCTCGAGACCCACGTAGGCACTGATCCTGTAGTGGGCCGCGATGCGCCTAAAAGCGGCGTGCGCGCAGATCTTCGAGACCTATGAGGACTTCCTGCTCTCTCGGGATTCCATTCGACTGGTCAACGCTTACGGGGAGAGTACCAGTCGGCGCGGCGCTCCTCCCCCGTCACGTCGTCGTTAAAGAGGCGCCTTCGACGAGGTCGAGGAAGTCCGAGATGTTGTCGTCGATCAGGCTGAGTTCACCCTTCTGGACTGCGCCGTCGAGTCCGCTCCGTCCGAGGAGAGCCTTCATCTCTGTCGGGGTCAGACTCTTCAGTGCTTCCTTCCGTTCGGTCACTATGGTGCAGTCGTTTGGCGTCGCTGACTCGCCGACTGCATCTGTCGTTCAACGCCGCCAGCAGGTCAGAAGGGGCGGAGGGCGTGGGACTCGAACCCACAAGTCCTTTCGGACAACGGTTTTCAAGTTATGAACTCGGCGTCCTGCCTATTCCTGCTTGAGCCTGAGTAGGCCTGTTTGTGCAGGTCGACGACGAAATGAATTCCTGGGTGTTCCCGGTTCATCCTGGCCCCTCTGAACTCCTCCTGAATCTCGGGTTGCCAATGGGTTGCCAATCCCGTCCTGCAGTAAGGGGAACTGGGCCGCGTCCGCGGGCGTACGCGGCATGAAACCCGGAGGCGGACGTGATCGAACTTCGCTGGATTAGGTCCTCACCCGTCATCGCGCCGAGAGCGACTTCGGCACGTCAAACCCGCCGACGACGACACCGTGGCGTGAAATAGCTGGTCGCGCCCGTTCCCTACTGGTTGGTGCCTTGCCGGGGGCACGGCGGCCAAAGTGCCGAGATCAGCGCGGCGTGTCCGAGGTGGTTTGTGGCGATCTGCAACTCGAACCCCTGCGGGGAAAGCAGCAAGGGGCCGCCCATGACGCCGGCGTTTGCAGATCGAGGCGTCAAGATCGCCGTGGGTGTCAAGCAGTCTCTTCGCGCAACCGGCAACTTGATCGAGGTCAGCCAGGTCTAGCTCGACGACGCTCGCTGACGCTGCATCACCATCTTCTGCTCCTCCGTGCGCTCAGGCGAACGCCACCGTTTTGGCGCCCGAGACGACCTCCTCGACCACCTTCGCGGCTCCCACGATGGTGGTTCCTTTGGCGAGATCCTCGTCGGTGATGTTGCGAGGCTTGGTGCATGCGCCGCACAACCACACTTGACCCCCGTTGTCGATGAACTCTCGATAGAGATCCGACAGAGAAGGGAGCCCGTCGGCAGCAAGGCCGTCGGTTCCACCCTCGGTTCCAAGCCACACCGCCTCGATCGTGCACAGAACCACCGCTTCCTGGCCCGCTATTGCGGCGACGTTGGCTGCGACGAACGGCAGGGTCGCCCTCTCGGGGTGTTCCCTTCCGTACGTGCAGTTGAAGATCAGTTTGTCGCTCACTTGCTCACCTCCACGTTGATCACGAGACGCCCTTCCTCCTGCGTCTCTTACGGACAGGACTTTGTGGCCCAGCATTCGGGCCAATGCCGGAAGATCTTCTTTGGCCGCGGGATCTCGGGCGATGACGACAAGCTTCTCCCCGACCGGTATCGTTCGTATGCGGCGGCGGAACTCGTGCGGGAGCCCGTCGGCGCATCCCATCTCGCCGGCGTCGAACTCGTGGACACTTCGCTGCGAGCTTTGTTCCGGGCGGAACCCGGAACACACGAGATCGATCTTCTCGATACCGTCGGCACCAACATCGCAGAGCACGTGCTGCTCAACGAGCTCGCGGCCGTTCCCCCGTTCGATGAGAAGTCGATAGGCAACGTGCCATCGATCTGCCACACGTTCCACTCGCGACTCGACAACCTCAAATTGTTGTGCGCTTCCAAACCAGAAGCGAAACCTGTCCACAACAGAAGCTGGGCCGTCTGATTCCTTCAGGCCCGCAGGAACGAGGGCCCGCAGCCGCACGTCGGAGGCAAACAGCTTCCGCATAGTTTCGAAATCGCGGTCTGTCAGCGTCTCAAGGAACGACTGCAAACTCTTCGGCGACTTCATCGGGCATGTTCCAGTGTCATCACAAACTTCTCCAGCGAAGTCAGCGACGCCGCAACGTCCCTGGGCAACCCTCTGGCGCGCAAAGGCGCGAAGAACATGCGGTTGAGGAACTGTTTCGGGTTGAGGTCCCACGTGACGCGCACCCTCGACCCACTTCCATCCGGAGTGACCTCCCACGACCAAATGGAGAAATCGGGGTCGCCGTCGGGGCTCGATTGGTACTCGAAGCGCCGCGCCTCGGCATCCAGCGTCAGCACGCGTGAGCGGCTGGGGAACCTCTGGCCGTAGATGTGCATCTGGACGACCCACTCGGCCCCCTCTTCCAAGTGAGTCGGATGATCCAGCGTGCGCGCGATGTGACGGTTCCACTTCGGCAGCCCCGCGGGATCGGTGACGACGGCGAAAATGGCCTCAGGCGCCGCCCCTACATGTGCCTCGACGCTTCCCACTCTTCCCATCGGCTCTCCCTTGGTCGGCTTCGTGTGTCCAAAGTAGGGAACCGAGGGCGATGGGTCATGAGGAGTTCGCCCTATCTTTCGAGCGTCTCGGGGAGCGTCTCCAGGATGTCGAGGAGGCCGTGTTGCATCGCGAACAGCGCCGCCGAGGTTCGGGTGGATACCCCTAACTTCGTGAAGATGTGCTCGATGTGGTTGCCCACGGTCTTTTGCGAGATGTGCAGGGCGCGGGCGATATCTCGGTTCGAAGCCCCCCGGGCGAGGTGGATAAGCACCTCGACCTCCCGGGCCGTGAGGCCGCCGGGATGCGTGCGGCGCCGTCGCACCCGGTGGCCGGCCGCCCCCAGCACTACCTCGACCGCCTCGACGTCGAGGCGTCCCGCCCTCACCTCCGCCCGCACCTCAACCGCTGCTTCCTCGGCCGAGCGGCCCGGTCGATGGGGTCGAGGCTCGGCGATGGCGTGGTAAACGTCGGCGGCCGCCAAAATCCGCGCCGCGGGAGTCAGCGATGCGGCAGGCAGCCCGCGGTGGTAGCCGGATCCGTCGAGGCGTTCGTGGTGGAGGGCGGCGATCGCTCCCAGCCGCTTAAGAGAAGCGGGCCGGGCCAGCATCCTTTCGGTGTAATAGGGATGGAGTCGCACCCGCTCCCACTCGAGATCGGTGAGGGTGCGGCGCTTGTCCCAAATGCTGTTGGGCACCCCCGCGCGGCCAAGATCATGAACGAGGGCGGCGCGCCGAAGCGTGACAACTTCCACGTCTGGCAGCCCGGCCCCCCGACCCGCTTCGGCGGCGAGGTCCGCCACTCCTCGCGAGTGACCCGACAAGTACGGAGATTTCAGATCGGTGAAGTCGGCGACGGCTTCCAGGGCTCGGTCCAGCTCGTCCTCCGCGAGTAGGGGCCGTAGCGCGGGCTCCGCTTCGATGAGCGCGTGCCAGTTCGTGTCGGGGTCGAGGCTGCCGAGAACCTCATGTGCCACCCGGCAAAACTCGTCGACGATAGTGGGATCAAATTGCTTCCCGCTCCGCTCGCGGGCCACCTCGACTGCAGCCTGGGTTCCATCCCTCCGGTGAAAAACCTCGACGATTTCCGCCACGTGCACGACCCGCATGGGCAGGGCGATATCGTCGCCTCCCACCCCCGCGGGGAGACCCTTGCCGTCCCACCGGGCGAAGTTGTGCTGAAGCGGGGTGCGAACATCGGGGCCGAGCCCCAGACGCTCGGCGATGGCACCCGTTGCCTGACAGTGCGCCATCATCGAGGCAACGATGGAACGACCGCCGGTCGCGACCAAGCTCGTGACGCGACGCGTCCGCTCGACCGGCGATCCGGTCGCACCAGCGTGTCGCAGCATGAATGTAAAGGCCGGCAAGCCGGCGAGATCGACGTCGTAGGTGTCGGCACGAAAGGCGATGTCGTCGCCGAACGACCGTGCCAGTTCGTGAGAATCTGCCGTGCACCCAACCCACGCGAGGAGCGCCACGTAATACAGGACCGCCCGCTCGTCGTCGTCAAGGTCCATCCTTTCGCCGAGGCGGAGCGCTATCAGACACGAGCGCAGCACGTGCTCCATCGGCTGCCCGAGACCCAAATCGGTCGCCAGCGACAGGGCGGCGACAAGCTCGGCGAGTCGAACGCCGCTGGCGTTTGTTGCGGGTCGCTCACGATCCATGATTCGAGCCTACGATTTGTTCCAGAGCCCGCTCCGCTAAGGTTGGGCGGTATGCAGGACGAACTGGCCTTCAAGGAGGTCTAGCCTTCCCGAGCGGATAGATCTCAGATAGAAATCGGATAGATCGCCCTCAAACACGATCCACTTATGTCTTTGCTGATCCGCAGTCCAGTTGAACGATCCTGACTCCATCAACGCGCCCAAGGGGACTTCGAAAGCTGAAATCCTCCCGAAATGACCAGCAGACCTCGCGAAACAGCAGGTCGTGCGCGTTCCCTTCTGGTACGAACCCCGCCGGGGGCACGAAATCACACACCACCCCCTTAGACCGAACCTGCGCACGTTCCCGCTACCCGCTCGCGCGCCTGGACGGATCCCCGATCGCGCCGGAGGTTGCCAAAATGTTGCCAAGTTCGCCGTTTTTCGCGGCTAATGGCCCCTCAACCAGACGAAAGCGCACCTGACGGGGGGACAACTCAGGAACAGGCAGGACCTGCGACAACGGTTTTCCGGACAGTTGCTTCGATGGAAGAGAGTGGCAGCTCGGAATCGCGAAAGTGCTGGTCAGAGGCCCATTTTGCGGAGGGCGTGGGTGCGGAGGGCGTGGGACTCGAACCCACAAGTCCTTCCGGACAACGGTTTTCAAGTGTGTGGCCGGGCGTCCTGACTGGCCCTGCCTACTTCTGCCTGATGCTATTTGTGCAGGTCAGCGACAAGACGGCTTACTGACCGGTCCTAGCCGGTCCCGACCTTTCCTAGCGCGTTCGTTGACAAAGCGTTGACAAGCCATCGTAGCAGGAGGGCGCGCAGGTGCGAATCCTGAGCAGGGCACCAACCAGAAGGGAACGGGCGCGCCCTGCGATTTCGCGGCACCTAGTGATCGAGGGATCCTTCATCGTGCCCAGGGCACATCCTTGTCGCGAAGATAGCCACGACTTCCGGCGACCTATCTGAGGTCTGTGTCGCCGAACAGCAGGTTGATGAAGCCGGAGTAGTTCTAATCTCAATCGGCTCTATCCTCCCTCACAACGGGAGCCTGGGCTCCTGCTTCCATGGACACATAACTTGTCAGGCGAGCCGTATCTCTCCGAAATCTCTCTCAATCATTACGGATAGTCTCATTTCCTTCCCAGACTTCAGGCTGCAGCGAAACGAGGTGCGAGCTTGAAGGAACAGTTATCACTCCCTCTACATTTCACGGCACGCATGGCGCCAAATCTTCAACCTAGCTTCGACCGGCAAGCCAGTGGAGATGCCAACTCTCGACATCTTCTTCGAGGAGGGCAAAGTGCGCAGATACTGGCACTTGACCGATCTTCTGCCATCATCGTCGGTATCGGTGCTGAAGTGCGAGTTGGGGATGCCCTTGCCATCTGGGACTGAGTCTCCATCAGCTCCTGAGCCGCCTATCCCCAAGAGCGGATTCGTGAAGGTTACGTAAGAGATTCGGTACTCACGACTACACAAAGCTGTATCCGCCGAACGTGCGGCACGCCGATCTGTTCGTGCGATTGGAACGAGAGGCGCGAGACACCGACCGTGGCCTGTGGTCACCCAGCCCCTGCGATGGCAAAGAGTGAAGACTCTGGTAACGGATAATGCGTCCGATTACGAAGCAACGGCCTCCACGATCTGCAGTGGACCAGCTGTGTCGATCACGGTGGTGTTTACGAAGCCGGCCTCTTCTAGCAACTCGCCGAGCTGATTGCGGGTCCGCTCGCGTCCGCCGGTAACGACCAGCATGATTATGTCCAGCGTGTGGCCCCGCTGGTCCGACCGGGCGTCACCGAGGACGTTTTCGATGATCAACACCCGAGCACCCGGTGAGGCTGCGCGGCGGATAGCGCTCAGGATGGCGGCTGCCTCTGCATCCGGCCAGTCGTGGATCACCTCCATCAAGATGTAGGCATCAGCCGTCGGCAAGGGGTCGACGAAGAAATCACCCGCTCGGGCGGTCAACCGGTCACGGTCAACGTCTAGAGTCTGGATGACGCCCGGGAGATCGAACAGGATCCCTTCAGCGGTTGGAACGGCGTTCAGGATGGCGCGAAGCAAATGTCCGCGTCCCCCACCGATGTCAGCGATGGTGTCGGTGTCGCTGAAGTCATAGGCGCCAAGCACCGCGGCCGTGTCAGCGGCAGCCTTAGCCGTCATCGCTTGACCAAAGACCTCGGCCTCACCTGGGTGCCGCTGCAGATAGGCCCACATCCCATCTGGATCGACCAAGGCCGCAGCTGGTTCGCCGGTCCGGACGGAGTGTTCCAGTCGATCGAACATGGCTACGAAGCCAGGAAGGCCCATCATCCGGGAAAGCGCGCGCATCGACATCGGGTGGTCGCTGCGCAGCAGCCGAGACGATTCCGTGTGCCCGAAGCCTTCATCTCGCACCGCGAAGATGCCGTGCGTCGCCAACAAACGGAGCACACGATCGAGCGCGTCCGGGTCGGTCCCACAGAGCGTCGCTAACTCTTTGATGCTTAGTGTGTCCTCGTCGATGTGGTCGGCCACGCCGAGCTCGGCGACGACCTGAAGGGATCTCGATGCCATGACTGCGTTGGTTAGCGTCCAGACGATCTCGTGCGGTTGTTGCGCCATGAAACCTCCTCCGGTCACGAGGCACCTGCGGGAACCGGAATCCGGTCTTTGTTGTCAGAAAGCCACTCCCCAAGGGTTTGAAGACGCGGGTTGAGCGAACGCGAGAGAGTGATGTCTCTTCGCGCACAGTACTCCTCGTTCGTTTCGGCCACGAACTGCCACGTGTTCGCCGCCAGGTCGGCTCCCGGGAAAGGAAAGGCGCGGAAGACCTCGAAGGGGATAGCATTGTAACGTACCTCCTCGCCCAGAGCGCGGCCGAGCGCGCCCGCCATCTCGGCCGCAGTCGGGTGCTCTGCGGCGATCCCGATCGTCTCGCCGATGAGGTCGTCTCCTCGCTTGAAGATCCCGTGAGCGCATCTGCCCACATCCTCCGCAGCGATGCCGGGGTTCTTCATGTCTGCCATGGCAAGAGTGAGCTCGAGAACGCCGTCCGCGCCGCGCACGGGGGCCGCGACCCCCAAGAAGTTGTCCCAGAAGAAAGATGTGAACAGGAACGTGGTCGGGACGTCGTTTTCGGTGAAGAAGCGATTGGCTTCCCCCTTGGCGTCAAAGTTGGGAACTTTAAACCTGCCCTGCAAGGTGGGCAGGCGGTCGTCCTCGAGGGGGAACCAGTGACGAGTGTCCTCCTGACTCGACCAGATAGCGTGGCCGATCCCCGCAGCGCTCGCAGCTCGAGCGAGGTTCGAGGCCTGCTCGAGCTCTCTGCCGGCAGAGAAGTGCTCGAAGAAGTTCGTCATGCAGTAGGCGCCGTGGGCACCCTCGAACGCCGTGGTCAGGCTCTTCTCATCGTCGAGGTCGGCTTGAACCACCTCAGCTCCTCGTGCCGCAAGTGCGCGAGCGGCATCAGATCCCGGGTCCCGCGTCAACGCTCTGCAGGTCATTTCGCCATCCGGTTCGTCGAGGATCGAGCGGGCCATACCTCCGCCCTGGGCTCCCGTTGCACCTACTACCGCGATCACTTTCTTGTCTGCCATCGCTTCTCCTTGTCGGTTGCTCGGATGATCGGGCGGTTAGACGAGCGAACCCGCCGCGAGGATCCGGTCGCTCGATGCCCAGACGAGTGTGCGAGGGGACGCGACCGTCCCCTTGCAGTACTCGACGGTTAGAACCTAGGAGTTCGCGGTGGCGGAAGCATCCGCCGAACTACTCAGTCGGCATACTCATTTCGGGTTTGGTGACCCAAACCGCGATCTGGCTGCGATTCGACAGGTCGAGCTTGGTGAGGATGTGCTGCACGTGGTTCTGGGCTGTACGTTCGGATAGAAAGAGTTGCTCGGCGATCTCCCTGTTCGTGAGTCCTCTTGCGACCAGGCGAGCGACTTCACTTTCTCGGCGAGTGAGTGACGTAGAAGGCTTCGCGGCGTCCAGCTCTTCGATCAGCTTGCCGGCGCGCGAGGCGATCGGTGCCATCCCGAGTTCGGAAGCTTGCCTGGCGGCATCGGCAACGAGCGAGCGGGCCCGGGAGAGATCACCGCGACCTGCCCGACGAGCCAGCACCGTGGCCAGCTCGTATTGAGCCTCCGCATGGAAGCCATCTGCGCGACTGATAGAGCCGGCACGAACCGCCAACTCCAGATCGTTCGCGGCGTCGTCGAGCAGACCCAGATATCGGGCCGCAACTCCTAGCCACAGCTCGGTCGGTCCGAAGTAGGCGACGGCACCAGCGCCGCTTGCGACGTGAAGTCCGCGATAGGGAGCGAGGAGCCGGTGAAGCGTGGCGACGTCGTCGGCGGCCTCGAGAGCGATCGCCACACCGATCCCGTGGGCATAGGTCGCCAGGGTGCCGTGAGCCTGCGGTCGCCACCCCTCGACCGGCCCCAGCGAACGGTAGAGAGCCGCTGCTTCAGCGAGCCGGTCCGCTTCGACGAGGAGGTGGGCGGGGCCGAGCACCATCATCACCCCCGAGGGGAGATTCACCGCATCAGCGACCGCCTCCCCCAGGCCGTAGGCGTCCAGCGCCTCTCTGTGCTGACCGGTGTGGTGGCTCACCGTCTGAAAAAGAGCAGCCTTCGGTGGAGCGCAAAAAGGGTGCCCGGTCCGGGCGATCGCATCGAAGGCTTCTTCCGCTAGTCGACGGGCGTCTGCGAAACGTGCCTGTGCCTGAGCGAGCACCCCCTGACCCCGAAGCAACTGCCACTGTGCCCAGGGGCCCCCGACCTCTTCGACCACCGGCCCGAGCGTTTCCAACTCCCGAGAGACAGCGAGGAGGTCACCCCGTTCGAAGGACGCGTCCACCCGCCAAAGTCGTGCCCACATCTCCACGCTCGGGGTCCGCCTCTCCCTGCTGAGCGCTAGCATCCGCTCGACGAGGTGTTCTCGCTCCCGCACGCCATCAGGTCCCTCGCGCGCGAGCTGGCGTGCATGGAAGCTGGCGACCAGAGCCCTTCGATCACTGGACTCCTCGGCCAGAACGAGAGCTTTTTCGCTGGCGGCATCAGCAGTCTCGACGTCACCCAGGAACATGCACGCTTGCGCGTACCGGGCGGTGACCCGAGCACGGAGAGCGGTGTGTTCCGGATCGAGCGTCGCGAGCACCTCCTCGCACAATCTCCTGGCCGCGACGTCGGATTCCGGGTGCCCGAAAACGCCCTCGAGGATCAGCGCGGCCTCTGCCAACAGGTCGGGACGCCCGATGCGACGTGCGATGGCGGAAGCCTGGAGGCACGCGTCCAGCCGACCGTTGAGGTCTGCAGACCCATGCTGCGCGCGACCGACTCCTAACAGCAGTCGACACCGGTCGGCGTCGTCGAGCTGGACGCCGCCGACATCTAGAGCGACTCGGAACAATCGCGCCGCATCCTCGAACGCGAGACCGCGCATGGCCTCCTCCGCGGCTCGCTGGATCCATCGCGTCGCGGTGGTCGCCTCACCTTGAAGGGCGGCCACTGCCCAATGTCGGGCGAGGTCGAACAGATGAGGCTCGAGCCGCCCCGCAAACGCCTGCTCCACTATCTCGGCGGCGCTGCGGTGAAGGCGGGCGCGCTCCGAGGTCGGCAAACCAGCCTCGATCGCGTCCCGGACCAGCGCATGGGCGAAGTGGTATTCGGGTGCCGTCTGGTTGAGCTCGACCAGTCCAGCGGCGGCGGCCTCGTCTAATAGGTCGAGGCAGCCCATCACGGGGAGGCCAGCAACGGGGGCGACTATCGTCAGCGGGATCTCCCGCCCGACGATCGACGCAGCCTGGAGCAATCTCACACATGGTGGTGACAACCGGTCCAGGCGAGCACCGATGGCTTCACGCAAACTCGGCGTAACCAAAGAAGGGCCCGGATCTCTAACCCCATCGCCTAGCACCCGGGCGATCTCCCCAACGAAAAAGGGGTTCCCCCTTGTCAACGAGCGGACTTCTTCAGCCTTCTGATCGCTGACCGGATGACCGACCACGGTGATGAGGTGCTTGCGGATGGCAGCAGTGGGCAGACCCGCGAGGCGCATGTCGCGGGCGACCGGTTCCCGGAGCAGGTCGCTGACGATTGCCGAGTGATTCTGCTCGGTCTCTCGGTAATTGACGATGAAGAGGAGCCTCTCGTCGGTTAGCGTTCGTGCCACGTGCTGGAGGAGCAGCAGCGAGGGCTGATCGGCCCAGTGGACGTCGTCGAGGATGATCACCAGGGGCGTCCGAGCGGCGACGTGATGCAGCAACCGACCCATCGCATCGAACTGTTTGAACCGGTCCTCCGACGACCCGGTGTCGACAGTCTGGTTACTAGTCGGGAAAAGTTCCGGCGCGAGCAGACCGACGTGAGCCGTTAATCGGTGTTCCTCAGCCATCTCGCCGAGGTCCACGACGTTCTGGGTCGCCCGCAGGAACTGCTGCCACGGCCAGTATGGAGGAGCCCCGTCATGGTCGACAGCGCGCCCCCACGACACAGGAACGCCTTTTGCCGTCGCCCGCGCGGTTAGCTCCTCAGCCAGTCGGGTCTTCCCGATCCCCGGTTCGCCGCGACAGATCATGAGTCGTGGCTTGCCCGAGAGAGCGTCTTCGAGGCACTCGTCAAGGATCGCCAGCTCAGGTTCTCGGCCGACCAACTGCGTTCGATCCACCAGTGTCTCCCTACTCACCCGCCGGTCCAGCACAAGCTGCCAACCCTCGCGACATCTACTGGAGTTCGTTTGCCTCACTCCGCAGACAGCACCCAATGATGCCATCTCACAGGTCCCGTGGTTCCAAAACGACTACATCAAGCTGAATCCGCCCCAACATTCGCTGGTCGGGCCTCCTTGTGCAGCTGGAGCGGGAAGCGCGGGAGAACGACCGGGGTCTCTGGTCCCGGATAAGTGCAACGGCTCGCCATAGAGACCCCTGCTTCGTCTTGTCGCAACGACCCATCGTGGGACGGTCGACCCAGGACCACTCGCTGGCTGGCCTGAAGGGGACCGCCTAGGAATGTCAAATCCGCACGGTTCGGCGAGCACGATCGCCGAACCCACGAGCCACGGTCCGGCGAGTCCCGATGCTTCGTAGCCGACGTCGCTGAAAAGTGGTGCGAACAACAGAAGAGCGACGCCGCGCGCGCGGGCGGCCGGGTACAAAGTCCGCGGCCCCCGCACGCGCGCCGAGGTTGAGCCAGCCGGAAGCGATTCCGATCAACGCAATTCCCCCCAGGAAGAGAACGACGATCTCGCGCGCTGTCGCGAACCACAGCAGTCCGCACACGGCGGTCCCGCCGATGAACGCCACGGCAATGCCGGGACGCCGGGCGTGCGCGTCCATGAGCTGTCCGGCAAGTAGGCCCGCGATCGCCCACCCACCCAAGAAGAGCGCGGGGGCAAGTCCGGCGAGAACCGTTTGGCCCATCAGTTCTGACAGCGTGATCGCGGCAAAGCCCGCAGCGAGCTGTACGACGGACCAGGTGAGAGAGAGGCTCGCGGAGAGGAGGTGTTTCGCCTCCCCGGCCGCGGCGACGTCTCAGGTCGACCAGTCTTTCGTGTTTACGACTTGCGCGCTCATGCGAACGCAACGGCCTTGGCGCCGTTGACGATGTCCTCGACGATCTTCGCCGCACCGACGATTCTGGCGCCCTCGGCGAGGTGATCCTCGGTGATGCCGCGGGGGTTGGTGCAGGCCCCGCAGAGCCACACCTCGCCTCCGTTCGTGACGAACTCCGCGAAGAGTTCCGACAGTTTGGGCAAGCCTGAGGACTCGATGCCGTCGCTGCCCCCCTCGGTACCGAGCCACACCGCGTCGATCGTACAGACCACGACCGCCTCGTGACCGACCGTCGCCGCGACGTTTGCGGCGACGAAGGGAAGCGTCGCTCGCTCCGGATCTTCCTTGCCGTACGTGCAGTTGAACATCAGCCTTTCGCTCATTTCACACGCTCCACGGTGATCGAATGACTACCATCTTCGTTCTCTTCGATCGACAGCACCTGCTGACCCAGCATGCGGGCGAGCGGCGGCAGATCCTCCTTCGCTGCCGGATCGCGAGCCACTACGGTGAGCACGTCGCCTACTGCGATGGCTTTGATGCGCCGGCCGAACTCTGCCGACAGACCGTTCGCGCAGCCCATCGTTCCAGCATCGAAGGTGTGCAGCATTCCCAAATCCTCCTCCGGTTCCGGGCGGAAGCCCGAGCACACGAGGTCGACCGCAGCGATCTTTCCGTCCACGATGTCGCAGTACCCCTGCTGCTCGATGATGTGCCAGCCCGATTCGGGGACGAACGGATGCGGCCGCAGACGAAACCGATAGCGGATCCGCACACGGCCCGCCACTGCCTCGGTGTTCATCTCTTGAACCTCGAACTCCTCGGATGAGCCGAACCACTGAGAAAGCTCCTGGGTGATCGAGGGGGCACCTCTCCGCTCGATGGGCCCCGGTGGAACGAGCGCTCGGAAGCACGCTTCGGGGGCAAGCATCGCTTCGACCGCGTCGAAACGACGGTCGGTAAGGGCATCCAGGAAGGCTGTCGCCGAGGACATTGCAGCGGTCGAGACCAATTCCTGGGAAATCACGCGCGCTCCTCCCACTGCGCGCCAGTCCGGCGGGCCCATCCACTCGCGATTTTGCTGCTGGATCATGCTCCCCTTCTTTCTTCCGGCCCTGTGCGGGCGTGTGACCAGAAGATAGGAAGGAGGTCTTCCCAAAACCTTCCCGCGTCAGGGGCAGATCACAGGTGCAGCGAGAAGAGGAGCTCCTCGCCCTCTGCTTTGGCGGCGGCGCCGTCGGGGAGAGCGCCCCAGGCTTGAAGGGTCATGGCGAGCTCGAGACGGTGACCGAGTGCCCGGAACGCGTCCACGGCGTCGGAGAAGCAGCGCTCTGCTTCTTTGGTCTCTCCCCGCGCTACGTGGATCCGGCCCTCGGCAGCGGCGGCGCGCGCCGCTCCGACCTGATTGTGCCCCATCTCGGCCAGCTCCGCCGCCCGCCGCGCCCGCGTCCGTGCTTCGTCGATCTTCCCGTTCTCCAGGAAGATGGCGGACATTACGGGCAGCATCTCAAGGGAGCAGATGGGACAAGGCGGGCTGTCCGCCTCGAGTTTTTCGGCCCACGCCATGATCTCGGCAGCGCCCCGCAGATCTCCCGCGGCCAGGCGGTTCTTCATGCCCGCCCCGTGCACCATCATGAGCGCGTGGTCGCGGACGGCCGCCCCCTCTGCCGCCTCCAGCGCGCGGCCGAATAGGTCCATTCCAGCACCGCTGCCGATGTCGGCCTCCAAACCCAGAAGGCGCGCCAGAGTGAACGCCACCCCGGCGGCAGAGCCGAGTTGCTCGTGGATCTTGAGCGATGCAGAGAGGTGCTTGCGCGCGACATCGAAGTCGCCGCGCGCCAAACCGATGCTTCCGAGCGCGTAATTGCAGACTGCAAGGCACCGAAGGTTGCCCATCGTGGCCGCTTGCTCGGCGACGCTATCGATGAAGGACTTCGCCCGGCGATGGGGATCCTCTCCACGGATGCGGTACTCCCAGAGACACATGTGGGCGTCCGTTGCGAGCACGAGATCGGGAGACCAATCGGCTTCCCGCCGCAGCTCGTAGCGGAGACCCTCCTCCCAGTTCCCCAGCGGCAGGTGCGCCAGCGCGAGCATCTCGCACGCCTGCGCGATCTCGACCTGCGCTCCCTCTCGCTCGGCAATCTCGAGAGCCCGCTCTCCCAAGCCGACCGCTTCCTCTAGTCGGTTCATGTGCCAGTCGAGCAGGGCCTCCACGATCAGATTGCGCGCTTCCTCTATCGGCTCGGGCGGCGTCGCCTCTCGGGCGAGCGCGAGGTGGTCGGTCGCGATGGTGATGTCTGCCGCCATGATGGCCCCGAGCGCGATCTTGCGGTGCAGTCCCGCGAGCAGCCCGTTCCCCTGAGAGCCGAGCGCGGCGAGGGCAGTCGTGTATGCGGCGAGCGCGGCGTCGATCCGACCGACGGTCCGGTGGACATCGCCCACTCGTTCGTGCGCCTCCGCCCTCCGGCGCGCCGCCGCGGGTGTCTCATCCTCGGCGAGCAACGCGATCGCCTCCTCCAGCCGCAGCACCGCGTCCTCGTGGTCGTAGACGGACTCCGCTCGGTCGGCCGCGGCCATGAGGTAAGCGACGGCCGTATCGATATCGCCCGCTTCCCGGTAGTGGTAAGCGAGGGTCTCCACCGGCCTATCCCTTTCCGGAGCGGATGCTTCGAGTGTGCGGGCGACTCGACGATGCAGCACCCGCCGTCGGGTAGGGGCGATGCGGCGAAGCACGCCCTCCCGGAGGAGGGGGTGCTGAAAGCGGTACCCGAGGCCGGTCTCCTCGACCAAACGGGCATCGAGCGCTTCCCCGATGAGGTCCAAGAGAGGGTCGATCCCTTCGACCCCCAGTTCTTCCGCCAGCGCCGACGCGTGGAGGACGTCCACCAGAACGGCCTCCCCGATGACCGCGGCGAGGTCAAGTACGTCCCGGCCGTCTTCGGAGAGTGATTCGAGGCGCTGGACCAGGACGGCATGCAGTGAAGAGGGGACCGGGACGGGTTCGGCCGGCGCGCCGCGGGCCGCAAGTTCCCATGCCCCCCGTCTCCGCACGAGCCGGTTCGCAGCGAAGAGTTGACGGACGAGTTCGACGGTGAAGAGGGGATTGCCGCGGCCCAAAAGAAAGAGTTCCTCGGACGCGCGCGCCTCCACGGCGCCGCCGAGGGATTGGGACACCAGTGCTTGATGCTCGACGGGAGACAGGGGGTCGAGTGTGATGCGCTCGCCGGCCGTTTCGGCGAACGCCGCGACTGGAGCGGCCGCCTCCGGTTCGTCCGTCCGCCAGCACCCCGCCATCAGCAGCGGGATCGATCCGACTCTTGATCCGAAGTAGGCAAGAGCCAGCAGCGTTCCCTCGTCGGCCCTGTGCAGATCGTCGAGCA
>JALZJN010000309.1 GCA_030859735.1 Actinomycetota bacterium | reverse complement strand
CCGGCGAGCTCTACCAGCGCCCGCGTCGGAGTGCTCCAGCGGCATCCCTCTACCTCGCGCGGATCGGGGCGTGGCATCCAGGCGGCGTCAACGGACGCCAGAAAGAATTGTGCGTCGAAGCGCACCGGGGAGCCCAGAGGCGTGACCCATCTCCCGACCGGGTGAAGTTGCTCTGTGCCGAGCCGGATATCCAGCTCGAGGCACCGCTCCAGAAAGCGCTCGGGCGTCGCGCAGTCGGCACGCC
The DNA here is from genome assembly GCA_030859735.1 of Actinomycetota bacterium. Classification (GTDB taxonomy): domain Bacteria; phylum Actinomycetota; class CADDZG01; order CADDZG01; family WHSQ01; genus JACDAL01. Next base: position 6,862 of record JALZJN010000309.1, on the reverse strand, counting down.
GAAGTAGCTCGCATGGCCCCTCCCCGACAACCCAGCCGACCTCCTCGAACGCCTCGCGCACGGCGCACACGCGGGCAGCAAGGGCATCGGCTCCGGAACAACCCGAACCCGTTCCCGCCTCAACGCGACCGGGCGTTGAGGTTCGCTCCCAGCGCGGGTCACGATCGGCGGGGGCGACCGCTCCACCCGGGAACACTGTGGCACCCCCCATGAACGAAAGATGAGAGGGCCGAATGGTGAGCAGAACCTCCGGGCCACGCGGCGAGTCACGCAGGAGCACGATGGTGGCGGCGGGCCGGGGAACGGCGGGCTCCAAAACACCGGGCTCCGCGATCGCCGCTTCACTCCAATTCATGCACTTAGAAGGTATCTTTCCCGCGGGGTATCGGTGGTACCAGGAGGGGAAAAGAGGAAAATAGTGGGGGTCAAGTTTCTGAGCCAGGAGTGGGCCGAGCAGATAAGCACGGCCCTCAACTCTTCGTCCGAGTTCCGGAGCGCCGCGGCCTCCAAAGGGCTGAGGCTCCAGCAAGTCGTCAAAGACGGACCCGCGGGGGAGGTCAGGTACTACTTCGCCCTCGAAGACGGCGACGCTTCGATCGCCCTGGGCGAGCTCACGAATCCAGATGCCACGGTGGAACAAAGCTATGAGACCGCAGTGGCGATGAGCCGAGGGGAGATGGGACCCAGCCAAGCCTTCATGCAGGGCAAGCTCAAGATCTCCGGCAACATGATGAAGCTGATGCAGTTCCAGGGAGTACTGGGGGCGATGCCGGCTGCGGTGAAGACTGTCCCCGTCGACTACTAGCGTGGAACCTTAAGCCGAGCGGTGCCCACATGCCCTATGTGGTCATCCGTCCACCACTCGACTGGCAGATCCCTCGGTTACGCCGCCGGCAACACCTTCACTCGCACCCTCGTCCAGCCCGCGTTCACGTAGCGCAGCTTGCGGGCTGCTCGCCGTGACAGGTCGATGACGGTGCGGCCCGGGCACGAGCAGCGATCGGCCACGGTGACGGCGATCTTGCGCCCGTTGGCCCGGTTCTTGACCACCAAGGTCTTGCCGCACTTGACGGGCAGCTTCAGATCCACCGCCGCGATCATCTTGCTGTGGCGGTAGCTGCCGCCGCAGGCCATGGTCTGGCCCACATAGCGTGACGCGTAATAGGTGGAGCGGCCCCACAGCACCTTGGGGGCCGCGACGGCCGGAGCAGACAACAGCGCGACGCAGACGGCGGCGGCGAGCAAGACAGAAAACTTACGCATGGAACCTGGACCCCCAGTAGCTATCGACAGCGGACAACAAAAAAAGAGCCCCTGAAGGGGCTCCGACGCGGAGCCTAGTAAGGAATTTGCTGGGAGTCAAATCCTGGGCGCCATATCGCGCCCCGGTTGCCAATTAGCCTCCGAGCCGGTGGCTATGGGTCTTCGAGAGCACCGAGGGGCTCGCATCGACGGAACAAAGCTTCGGCCGACCGCTAAGGGCGCACACCGAACCGCTCGAGGACGGATCCGGCCCCCGCTTTCTCCGCCTCCAGCGCCCGGATCAAGTCCGAGGAATCCGCGATTGAGTAGGCGTTGGCCGCCACGTAGCGGCGCAGTCCGCAATCGACCCTCGACGGGCCCACCGCCGCGAGCGCCTTGGCGCCCTGCGCGTAGACGCCCTGGAAGTAGACGTCTTGGTGGCGGTCCCAGTAGCGCATCCCGGCACCCAGGCGATTGAGGGCCGGTCCGGGCACGGGCTCGGAGGCGAACAGCTCAAGCTGTGAGTCGATGCGGGACTGGGCATAGGTGGTCAGGCCCTCGTCGAGCCACGGCTCGCGCGCGGGGTTGCTTCCCACCAGAGAGTAGAACCACTGATGGGCGACCTCGTGATTGGTGACGACGCCGAGCGTCTCCTCTCCCTGCATGACCAAGCCCGGGTATTCGATGCCGGCGTGAGCCAGCCCGGGGGTGATGGCGAGGTTGAAGCTAGCCCACGGGTAGGGGCCATATTTGTCGGACAGCGCTTCCAGAGCCCGCACGACTGCGTTGCGGTAGGTCTCGGCCGACTCTGCGACCGAGTGGTCCACCCCCACGGTCACCCGCACGGGCTTGGGTGCCTGCGCCATTGCAGTGGCGGTTTCGAAACGCCCGGTGGCGAGAGCGAAATCGCGCACCGCCCGTGCCTTCCACCGCCGCGGCGACACCTCGCGGCCACTGGCGAGTGCCTCGACTCCGGGGGGAAGCTGCAGGCCGACGTCGAAGTCGGCTACGGGCGAGGTCGACGTCTCGGCCAGAGATGTGGAGGGAGGGTCACGGAGCCAGCCGGCCCCCGGTTCCCACGCCAACAGAGGAAAGAAAGAGCCCAGCCGCAGAGAGGTCCCGTCGGCAGAGATGCGGTCGAAGGAAGGGCCGGGGAGCTCGAGGCGCCACGGAAAGGAGACCGAGATGGTTTCGCCGGCCTTCAACCGGGCACCGGGGTCCACCTCCAGTGTGGTGGGGTCGGAGAGTTGGGCATCGAGGCGCCGCCCGGCGCTCTCGACCCGCCCGACCTCGAGCCTGGTCCCTGCGCGCGCCTGACGGGGGCCGTTGGACCACAGCCGGAACACGAGCACATCGGTGGAAAGATCGGGCGTGAAGGCCACCCTCAGGCGCCCTGAGACCACCCCTTGCGCGGGGCGCATGGTGATTTGCATGCGATAGCGCGGTCGGTCGGGGTCGGGGCGGGGAAGGACCACGGGGTCGCGGCAAGACGCGGAGACGGGCTCGGCTCGAGAGCGTCGGTCGGACGTCTCTCGGGTCGAGTCCTCGGAAACGGGGCCGGTGCAGGCAGCTAGGACAAGCAGCAAGAGCAGGGACCACGCCGCCGGGCGGGAAAGCATGGCTACATGGTAGGAGCCGTTCCCAGCTAAGCGCCGGGCACCGCAGGACGCGCCCTTACGCGAGACCCGAGATCAGGATGATGCTCACCGGTACCAGAAAGAGGGCGGCGGTGAAGCCTGCGAGCCTCGTCTTGCTCAAGGTGACCTGCCGCTGGAATCTCCACACGAGCGTGCGCACCTGGGGGTAGAAGAAGGTCAGCAGGATCACGCTGAAGGCGGCGGCCGAGACCATCGAGCCCAGCACGATGCGAACCGCTGCCGGGGAGTTCAGGGCAAAAGCCGCCAGCATGGTGTCTCCGAGCGTGGTGATGTTCGCTCCCATGATGTAGGGGAGGATGTCCTCCCGCTTGACGTAGCGCTTGGCCACCAACGGCACGAGGATCGTGAGCGCCACCGAAACCGACATCGTGATCAGCGCCACCAGACAGCCGAGACCGAACATGGGCCACTTCTGGCTGACCCACTGAAGGCGGCGGCTCTCGAGGTCCGAGTCGAGGTCGGGCATCACGGTGTCAATCAGCTTCATCGAGCCCAGCAGCACGGCGAGCGCCCCGAGGAACACGACCGCAGCCGGGAGGCTCTCCACACGTGTCAGTAGGCCGCCATAGACCAGGTCGATAAGGTCGGCGAACTGCCCGGGAAAGTGAAGCTCGAGCGAGTGATAGGGGGCCCAGTTGAGCAGCAGAGCCCCGAGTAACATTCCGGGCACATAGATGAGCGCGGTGGTGGATAGGGCGGTCACGGCCGTCGCCACGGGCCGGAGCCGGCCCCCCTTACCGCTGCGGAGCGCGTAGACGACTGCCACCACCAGCACAACGAAGGCGGCGCCGAGCCGGGAACCGGTCAGCATCGTGAAGCCCTGGATTTCCGTGATCGAGTCGGCCGCCACCAAGGTCAGCGAGGTTGCCGCAATGGGGGAGCCCGAAAGCACGAACAGCGCACCGATCCAGCCCAGGCCCAGCGTCGAGCCCGGATTGCGCACGAGCAAGCCTCTGTCTTGGAGGACATCAAGCCCGGCGGCGCCCGTCTTCATGAGCTGCAGCGCGCCGACGAACAAGAACAGTGCCAGCCCGAAGCGGATCACCCACCACAAGATCCCAAGTGCCCGAGCAGCAGGCGATCGGGCCGGGCCGGGCGCGCCGAGCAGGGCCTTGCCGCCGCCCGCGGTTGCGGCGGCGGCTACCTCATTGCGCTGGCTCATGGGCGGCTCACTCCGATCCAAAGTTACACTCCATCTATAGCCTAGATAACACTCTTAGAGGAGTGTTGCAAATAGCAGACTGCTCACGAGCGTCTGAATTGGCTCCGGCTCACGGTAGCGAAGGTTGGGAGATTTCACCATAGACAACTCAAGCAATGGCGGTTGGACTGAGGGTGACTCCGCCACCTACTCGGGACTGGCCTCAGTGGCTGTGCCGGCCCGTGCTGAGCAGATCGCGACGCTTGCCTGCCTAATCCCCTACTCGGTCGAGGAGGCGTTCACCGCCATCGACCTCGGATGTGGTCAGGGTGCACTCGGCGCCACCATCCTGCGCTGCTACCCCCGGGCCTCGCTGGTGGCTCTGGACGGGTCCCCGGCGATGCTGAGGAAGGCTGCGGCGTTGCTCTCTTTCGCAGGCGAGCGGGCGGTCACGGCCCCCTTCGAGCTCGACTCCTCGGAATGGCTCGAGCTAATCGACGGCACCGGCTGCGTACTCTCGAGCCTCGCCCTGCATCACCTCGACGGCCCGGCGAAGAAGCATCTGTTTCAACGCCTGCACGACCGAATCTCTGCGCGCGGCGCCCTTCTCATGGCCGACCTCGTGGACCCCCAGATGCCCCAAGCCAGGGACTTGTTCGCCCAGACTTGGGATCGCTCCGCCCGCGACCAGGCAGGAAGTGGGGCGGGCTTCGAGCGCTTCCTCGAGACTCACTGGAACCATTTCTACTTCCCTGGTGAAGGGGACACGCCGTCGCCTCTCTACGATCAGCTGCGCTGGCTCGAGGGGGCCGGCTTCGCTGCGGTCGACTGCTTCTGGATGCAGGCGGGCCATGCGATCTACGGGGGCTTCAAGGGGGCGGGAGCATTCGATGGGGAGGGGATCGACTACGAGCTCGCGCTGGTCGAGGCCACGGAAGTCCTGGCACAGCTATAAATCGTGCGGGACCCCGCCCTTGACAAGGCTTTGTGCTGACTCAGGGGCGGATTCCGCCCCTTTTCTGGCACAGAGCCAGCTGAGTGGCGGCCGGGTCGGCACGGGCCCCGGCTCAGCCTAGGCCCGCGCGGCTCGCTCCAGGGGCAGGAGGGCCGCGTAGAGGAACTCGTTGACCGGCACCTCCATCCCGGCCTCTCGGGCCAGCCGCACGACCGCACCGGTGAGATGCTCGAGTTCCGAAGGACGCCCGGCCTCGATGTCTCGCTGCATGGAGGACGTGCTTCCCGGCTCGAACTCCTCGAGCACGCCCACCCCCGTGGCCACGACGTCCTCCTCCAAGGCGACACCGCGGGCCCGGGCAAGCTCGGCGATCTCGCTCATCGAAGCTTCCAGTAGGCGGCGCGTCTCATCCAACCCCAGGATCACGTCGAGGCTCGATCGAGTCACCCCACCTACGCCGGCGAAAGAAGTGATCACCAGGAACTTGTTCCACAACGCCGCCTCCGGATCTTGAGGGACGGCCACCTCGACGCCCGCACGCTCGAACGCCTGCGCCAGCTCATCGACTCGGCCAGTGCGGTTGCCGTCGAGCTCGTTGAAGGCGATGAAAGGGGCTCCGCCGACGTGGCGGACGTGGCCCGGCTCGGAGACGAAGCTGATGATGCGACAAAGGCCGGAGAGCGCGTGGGCCCGCCCGACCGCAGCCGCCACCTGCTCGGGTGCCTCGACCCCGTTCTGCAGCGGGAGGACCGCGCCCTCGGATCCCAGCATGGGCAGGGCCGCAGCCGCGGCCTCCTCGACCTGCCACGCCTTTACTCCGAGGACAACGACATCCACCTCGCCGACCGAGTGGGGATCGTCCGTGACGCGACAGTCCGAGATCTCGAAGTCCCCGCTGATGCTGTCTACGCGTAACCCTCGTTCTCGGAGCGCTTCGAGCGTCGCGGAGCGCGCCACGAACGTGACTTCCTCTCCTGACCGGGCGAGGACTCCGCCGAAATAGCCACCAACGCCTCCGGCACCGATCACCGCGATTCTGATGGGGGCTCCCTTGACTCGGCCGACGTGCTCCGAGGATAGCCCCGGCCGCAGGGACAGGCTCCTTTAGTGTTCGAGCATGACGCCAGAAAAGATGGACAAGGCGGATCGGGATGAAATGAAGTTTCGGCACCGCTCCTCGATGGTCATGCGAGGAGCGGAGGACATCCTCTACATTGCCGTATCCGTGGTCTTGGCAGCCGCGGGCTTGATTCTGTTCGGCAACGGCCTCTACACCTTCGCCACAAACCTTGGGGAGGGGGAGCTGTCCTCCCAGGTCCTCGGACTGCTGGACGCGATGCTGTTGGTGTTCATCGTCACCGAGCTCATACACACGATCAGCGCGGTCATCAGGGAACGAGTGCTCCTGACCGAGCCCTTCCTCATCGTGGGGATCGTAGCCGCCATCAGACGGTTGGTGCTCATCAGCGCCGAGGCGAAAGATCTCTTGGGCAAGCCCGATTTCGCCGATGCCATGCTCGAGATCGGACTGTTGACCGCCGCCATTTTGCTGCTCTCCTTGTCGATCTTCCTGCTCCGCCACACGACGCGGTCCGAGCCTCGGCCCGATTACGAACCCAAGCCCGAGGACTAGAAAATCGCGCGTCACGCGTGGGTGATCGAGGCGCGCCGCGAGCTTCTCGACGCAGCCCCGTGGCTCCACGTTTGGGCCGAAGACGTGCGGCTGCCCGAGGGGCGCCTCGTCGAGGGTTACCTCCGCCTCGAGATGCTCGATTTCGTGGTCGGCGTAGCGATCGCCGACGCTGGGGTCATCGTCCTGCGGAGCTACAAGCACGGGCCCGCGGAGGTTGTGACGAGCCTGCCGGC
>JALZJN010000307.1 GCA_030859735.1 Actinomycetota bacterium | reverse complement strand
ACCGGAAGCAAGTCAGCCAAGACGGTCCGCTACTTCGAGCAGATAGGACTTGAACTGCTCGCCGAGATCCTTGCGCCTGAGGCCAAGCTCGATCGTCGCCTTGAGATAGTCGAGCTTCTTGCCCACGTCGAACATCGGGCCCTCGTGTACGTAGGCGTAGACGGATTGCTCCTGCGCGAGCAAGTTGATCCCGTCGGTGAGCTGGATCTCGCCCCCATAGCCCTTGTCGGTTCGGTCCAAAGCCTCGAAGATCTCCGGTGTGAACAGGTATCGGCCGCGGGAGCCGAGGTCTGAGCGAGCCTCCTCGACCGGCGGCTTCTCGACCATGTTGAGTACACGAAGCAGGCCATCTGAAGTCTCTTCCGGATCGACAATGCCGTACGCGGGAATGTCCTCTTTGGGCACCCGCATCACAGTGACTACACTCGCCTGCTGCCTCTCGTAGATCGCCGTCATGCTCTCCACCAATGCAGGCTCGTCTCCACGCGGGCGAGGAACGATCTCGTCTCCGACCATGACCACGAAGGGATCGTCCCCGATGTGAGAACGGGCGACCGAAACGGCATGGCCGAACCCCAAGGGCTCCTTCTGTCTGACGTAGAAGATATCGGCGAGATCCGCGATGCGCCGCACCTGCTCGAGCTCTTCAGACTTGTCGGTGCTCTCGAGATGGTGCTCGAGCTCGAGAGACTTGTCGAAGTGATCGTCGATCACGCCTTTGCCCCGGCTGGTCACGATCAGGATGTCGTCGATGCCGGCCCGGACCGCCTCTTCGACGACGTACTGGATCATGGGCTTGTCCACGACCGGGATCATCTCTTTCGGTTGAGCTTTGGTCGCGGGCAAGAAACGAGTTCCCAGTCCCGCTGCAGGAATGACCGCCTTACGCACCGTCATTAGACCTCCTGATTTCTGATGGCGAGGGCCGAGCCTAAGTGCTTAGCGAGCTACTTTGAGGCCCGCCGGTCCCTCGGGCAGCCCGATACGGTCGCGCCCCTCCTGCTTGGCTCGATACAGACCCCGGTCGGCGGCCGCCACCAAGGTTCTGAACGAGTCCCCGTGCTGAGGAAAGGAGGCCACGCCGGCCGATACCGTGAGGGCGATCGGCCGCTCGCCCGCTCCCCCGAATGACTCCGAGCGGACCTCTTCGAGAATCTTCTCTGCCGTCACAACGGCACCGGAGAGGTCGGTTTCCGACAGGAGGCATACGAACTCTTCACCTCCATAACGTGCCACCACATCTACCTCCCGGACCGCATCGGAGACACGCTGTGCGAACTCGATAAGAACGGCATCTCCTCGTTGATGGCCGCTGGAGTCGTTCACGTCCTTGAAATGGTCGAGGTCTAGCATTAGCAGGCTGAAGGGCCGGTTGAAGCGCATGGAAGTCGCGTGCATGCTGCGGAACTGCATCTGCAGGAAGCGGCGGTTCCACACCCCTGTGAGGCCGTCGGTGATCGACAAGCGCTGCGCCTCTTCGTGCAATTGCACGTTCTCGAGCGCCACCCGCCCCTGGTCGGCGAGAAACTTGACGGCTTCCATGTCTGCTTGCTCGAACGGTGACCGGGCGTCTCGGCGGTAGACCGTGAGGACGCTGTGGATTCGCTGCTGACTGTACAAGGGGATCGCCATCGACACGGGAAAGCGCGGCTCTGAAGCGGCCGGCTGGGGGCCTTCTTCGGATCCATCACGCACCACCGTCACCCCACGTTCGGCGACGAGCCCGACTATCCCCGATCCCACCGAGACGCGCCCCAGACCGTCTACACGAGCGTCTCTCACAACGATCGGATAAAGCTCGCCGTGGCTGGCGCTGAAGCCCCAGATGACTCCCACGTCTGCTCCCACTGCATCGGCTGCGGTGTTGAGGATCGACTCCAGGATCGAACGCATGTCATGAGTCGACCGCAGCGTCTCCCCGACCCTTTGCACCGTGCGCTGAAGGAGATCGCGCGACGATGACAGCTCCTCGACGGTGGTACCGAGCTTTGCCGCCATGGCATTGAAGGAGGCCGCGAGCTGGCCCACTTCGTCCCCAGTGCGAATGGGAATGCGATACTCGAAGCGGCCTTGGGCGATCGCCTCAGCACCACGGGAGACCTCCGTCAGCGGCTTGGTGAGGAGGCGCGAGAGCCAATGAGACAAGGCGGCCACCACCACCAGCGCAACCGCCAACAATGCCAGCAGGAAGTAGAGGACGCGCTGCGACAGTCCCGAGAGCCTGTCCGCGGAATACCACGCAACTGCACTGACACCCCCACGCAGCGCCCGGATCCGCACGTGCACCGAGTCCTCCTTTTGCGGCGAGAAGAGGTTGGGGACGGGTCCGGTTGTCGCCAGCGTCTCGTTCTCTTTCAAGAGGGCCAGGCCGATATCGCCCGCAGATGCCTCCTGGAGAAAGTCCCGGTCGGTCCAGAACCCGCCGATGAGTCGGTCGACGGACCCGTTTCGTCCTCCCACCGCTACTCGGTGCTCGGCGATTCCGGGCAGGGTGCCTTCGCCCGCGATCTTGACCATGGCGGGTGGCTTGAAGCCCGAAGCGAAGTCAGGCTCGGTGGCGGACGCGGCCACCACCTCCCCGGACCGGTCCAGGGCGATCAGGAAGTCGAGCTCTTCGGTACGGGCGAGGACCCGCTTCAAGAGCGTCTCGAGCTGGGAGCCGGGACCCTCGGCCGGGTAGCGGCGGAGGCGCTTGGAAACGGGCCCAAGGAGCACGCCCACCCTCTTCGCGCGCGCCACCAGCATCGAGTCCGCCACAGCCAGAGTGGAGCGCAGACGGCTCTCTTCACGTCGCCTGACCTCTCCAACGACGGTGTCGCGCAGAAGAAAACCGGCCGCCGAGAGCGGTAGCATTACGATGACAACGATTAACAGCGTCAGCCGTTGCTGCAGAGACATGCCTGGAAGGACCCCCTTCTCAGAGGCATATCGGCAACTTTCACGCCGAACTTTAGCCCCGGCGCGCCCGGCCGCAGCGCTGAGCGAGGCCTGCACCCCCTGTCCTTTGGTGAGACAGGGGTCTCGCCTTTTTTAGCGAGGCACAAGCCTCGCCTTTTTTAGCGAGGCACAAGCCTCGCGAGTGAGAAGATCACGCAATGCCTATTTACGAATACGCCTGCACCGCCTGTGGCGAGCGCACCGAGGCCAAGCAGGGCTTCGACGACCCTCCTCTGCAGGAGTGTCCGGTCTGTGGCGGGAAGCTGCGCAAGCTCTACTCGCCGGTGGGCATTGTGTTCAAGGGATCGGGCTTCTACTCCACCGACAAGAAAGGGCAGAAAAGGGGCGGAGGGGAGACGAAGGACGGAGAGGGCTCGAAGTCTCAGGACAAGAGCAAAGCATCCTCGAGCGACAAGTCGTCCCCGACATCGTCTGAGAAATCCTCGAGTAAGAAGTCGTCCGAGGGAAAAGCGGCGAGTAGCAAGTCCGGCTCTGACTCAGGCTCCCGCACCTCTGGGGGACGGCGGTGAGCGAGGAGGCAGACGTTGGAGTATTCGGCGGATCCGGCTTCTACGAACTGCTGGATGACATCACCGAGGTCAAGCTCGATACCCCCTTCGGCGAGCCCTCGGCCCCCTTGTCGGTGGGAACGATCGGGGGACGTACGACGGCCTTTCTGCCCCGGCACGGGCCCGGGCACACCTTGCCCCCTCACATGATCAACTATCGGGCCAATTTGTGGGCGTTCAAGGAGCTGGGCGTGACCCGCATCATCGGCCCCTGCGCCGCGGGGTCTCTGCAAAAGGAAGTCGAGCCCGGCCATTTCGTTATCTCAGACCAGCTCGTCGATCGCACCTGGGGCCGCAAGGACACCTTCTACGAGGGGCCCCTCACCACCCACGTTTCGTTCGCCGACCCCTATTGCCCCGAGCTTCGGGGCCTCGCCCTGCAGGTCTCCCGCAACCAGGGAGTGCAGTCGCACGACGGGGGCACGGTGGTGACGGTGCAAGGTCCCCGCTTCTCGACAAGGGCGGAGTCCAAGTGGTACCGGGACGCGGGTTGGCAGGTCATCAACATGACCCAGTACCCGGAGGCCTATCTGGCACGGGAGCTCGAGATCTGCTACGTCAACGTCGCCCTGATCACGGACTACGACGTGGGCATCGTGGGCGAGACCGAGGCGGTGAACCACGAGGAGGTTCTCAACATGGTGGCGGCCAACAATGAGCGGCTGCGCGGCCTGATCTTCGACCTCGTGCCCCGCATCCCGGAACAGAGGAGCTGTCCCTGTAGCCGGGCGCTGCAGGGCGCCCGCCTGGAACCGTGAGGGGGCCGGCCGCCGGCGCCCGACCGCGTCCCACGGGTCGAGTGGTGCTGAGGTGCTCTATATGATCATCCTGCCACCACTCGGCAAGTTTGATCGGGCTTCGGGCTAGCTGAGTTGTCCCTCCTACAAGCGATCGTCCTGGGCGCCGTTCAGGGCCTGACCGAGTTCATCCCTATCTCCTCCTCGGGCCACCTCGTTCTGGTGCCCGAGGCGCTCGGCTGGTCTCACCCGGGTCTGGCCTTCGACGTCCTGCTGCACGCCGCATCGCTCGTCGCTCTTCTCGTCTACTTCTCGGGCGAGCTGATCGATCTCGGGCGCGGAGTGCTTCGGGGGGATGCTGAACAGCGGCGCTTGTTGTGGCTGCTCGCGGTCGGCACAGTTCCCGCCGCGATTGCAGGCATCGCCCTGGGCGACTTCTTCGAGAACTCCTTCGAGGACGCTCGCTCGAGCGCCATCCAGCTCCTCTTTACCGCGGTGATACTGGTGGCGGCCGAGCTCGTCCTTCGCCACCATCAGCAGCGCAGCGCCGAGGTGGGCTCGCGGCTCCGGGGCGTCCCGGACCTGGGCGTGGGGGATGCTTCGATCATCGGCGTGGCTCAGGCGATATCGATCCTGCCCGGCATCTCGCGCTCCGGCTCGACGATGGGTGCAGGCCTGGCCCTGGGCATGAGCCGCGACGCCGCGGCTCGCTTCGCGTTCCTACTGGCGATTCCGGCGCTGTTCGGAGCGATGTTGGTGAAGCTGCCGGAGCTCGCAGGCACAGATTTGGGGGTGGGGGCCGGCCTCGCCGGTTTCGTGGCCTCTTTGGTGACGTCCTACGGCTCGATCTGGGGTCTTCTGCGCTACCTCAGGACCAACAGCCTCTACCCGTTCGCCCTCTACTGCGTGATTGCGGGGGTGGTGTTCTTCCTGCTGGTGTGAGCCCGGCTGCTCTGATTTCCGCCGGCCTCGGCGGGCGAGAAGGATACGGGCGGCGCCGGGAGGGTACTGGGGTCCGAAACGAGTCTCGACCGGCGCCGCCGCGCAAATCCTTCACAGAGGACGACCACTGCTCCGACCAACGCCACCGCGGACACCAACAAGGCTCCGATACCGAGCCCTATGACGGCGATCCTTACCACGTCGAGGAGCTGAAACACAGGTTCGTCCTTGTGAGTAGCTGTGTGAGTAGCTGTTGCTTCCTGTGCTCCATCGTCGGCTGTTGCGCGTTTCTGGTAAACCCCCCAACCGGGGGAAAAAGCCTCCCCAAATGGGGGGTCCCTTGATGACCCTGCTGGGCCGAGTGGTGCTGAGATGCTCTATATGGTCATCCTGCCACCACTCGGCATCGGGGGGTTAGCTGCCGGCGACCGTCATCTCAGCTATCAGCGTGGTTGCTCCCCCATAGGACCCTCCGAAGGGCAGCCAGCGGAGGTCCGAGGCGACCGCCTCGATGCCCTTGAGGATCTCGAGCATGGGGGCCGCGATCGTGACTTCCTTGACGGCCTGAGCCGGGACCCCACCCTCGAGTAGCCGCCCGGTGGCGCCCACCGAGAAGTCACCCGTGACCGCGTTGGCGCCGGAGTGGACGCCGTGGAAGTCCTCGACCAGCAGTGCCCGGCCGGCGCGCTCCAGCACCTCGGCGCGGGACTCGCCGGTGGAGTCGACGGCGAGATTGGAGGGGGACGGGTGCGGCGCGGACTTGAACGAGCCGCGCGCCGCGTTGCCGGTCGAGGCCCGGCCCTCCCGGCGGGCGCTGGTGGTGTCGTAGAGAAAAGAGGACAACTTGCCTTTGGAAATGACCTCTGTGCGGCCGGTGGGGACGCCTTCGGCGTCCCAGGGAGCCGCTCCGGGTGCGCCTTCGCGGCGGCCGTCGTCCACCATTGTGAGGAAGGGGGCCGCGATCTGCTCGCCGAGGCGACCTGCAAGCAGCGAGCGGCCCTTCTGCACGGCCTCGCCGATCAGCGCGCTCCCGAGCACTCCCAGAAACTGGCCGGCCACGTAGGGCTCGAATACGACGGGCATGCGGGCCGAAGGGATCTTGCTCGCGCCCAGGACTCCCAGGGCACGTTCGGCGGCCGCCCTCCCGACGGCCTCGGCGTCGAGGGCGGCGAGACCCCTGGCGAGGTCGAACTCGAAGCCGATCTCGGTGTCGTCGCCCTCGGTGGCGATGGCCAGCGAGTAGCACCACGCATCGGTGCGCCGATAGAGGCCCGAGATCCCGGTCGAGGTCGCCAGCGCGACGGCCGCGTCGGAGTCCGAGTAGACGGCTTCTTCGACCGCCCGGATACGGGGATCGAGCGAGCGAGTCACGCGCTCGAGCTTGAGCGCGAAGGCAACCTTGTCGTCCGAGGAGACTGCCGCATGTGAGTCGTCTATCAGCCCTGCCACCTCGGGAGGGCTCTGGGCCCATGCCCCGGCCAAGGCCACAGCCTCATCGGGAGTCGAGTGGGCCGCGTTGTCGCGCGCTTGGCCCACGAGCTGGTCGAGGCCGTCTTCACCGAGGTCGGTCGTGTAGGCGAAGCCGACCCGGCCCCCGGTTACCACCCGGACCCCGGCCCCCCTGGGCTCGGCTGAGGACAGCGACTCGACTTCTCCGGAATAGACCTTGACGTTGAAGCTCTTCTCATGGGTAACGAAGGCCTCGACCTCTTCGGAGGACTGGGCGCGGCCGGCGAGCGAAGCTGCCAGGGACTGAAGGTCGCTCACGCCTCGGTGCCTCCCACCGTCACCCTGCCGAGCAACACCGTCGGCATGCCGTTGGTCACCGGAGCGGCCTGACCGTCCTTGCCGCAGACGCCCTCCTTGCGGTCGAAGTCGGAACCCACCGCCTCGATGACCTCGAGCACCCGTGGCCCGTTGCCGATCAGGTTCGCCCCCTTGATCGGGTAGGTGACCTCACCGTTCTCGATCATGTACGCCTCGGCCATGCCGAACACGAAGTTGCCGGTGGCGGGGTTCACCTCTCCTCCGGCGAAGGTGGCTGCGAACACACCCCTCTCGACCGAGGAGAAGATCTCCTCGGGATCGTCGGGGCCGGGAAGCAGATAGGTGTTGGTCATTCGCACTATGGGGAGGTGGGCGTAGGACTGCCGGCGTCCGTTGCCGGTCGGCGGATGGCCGATCTTGGCCGCCGAGAGCAGGTCCGACAGGTGCCCGACCAGCACCCCTTTGTCGAACAGCACAGTCCGCTGGGCAGGGATGCCCTCGTCGTCCACTCCGAAGGAGCCCCACGCCCCCTGATCGGAGCCATCGTCGATGATCGTCACGCTCTCGGACCCGAAGCGTTCCCCGTTCCTGTTGGCGTAGACGCTGGCGTCCTTGACCAGTGTGTCGGCTTCCAGCCCGTGCCCACAGGCTTCATGGATCAGCACACCGCCCGAGCCGGGAGCGAGCACCACCGGGAACTCTCCCGCCGGGGAGGGTTTCGCCTCGAGCATCCGCAAGGCCTTGCGAGCGGCCCGTTCGCCGAGGTCCGCGGGGGCCTGGACATCCAACAGCTCAAAGCCCCCGGAGTGCCCGGGCGCCTCGAACCCAGTGGCGATCTCGCCGTCCCCGGCCGCCACCACCTGCACTGCGAAACGGACCCGTGTCCTGTCATCCTCGGCAATGCGCCCGTCCGAGGAGGCGACGAGAATGTGCTGGTGGACGTCGGCATAGGAGGCGGACACCTGACGGATCGCGGCCCCCTGGGCGCGGGCCGCCTCATTGGCTCGCCGGAGAGCTTCCGCCTTGGCCGCGGCCCCCACGCCGTCGGGTGCAACTTTCACCGGATGTGTGGGCCCTTCGCTGCGCCGGAGGTCCGTCGCCACCGCGCCCTCGGCGCCCGCCAGCCCCGCCCGGGCCGCCCGGGCAGCCTCGGAGAGTCCCTGTTCGGTGAGCAGGTTCGTGTAGGCATAGGAGGCTCGCTCCCCGGAGATCACCCGCACGCCGGCCCCCGCTTCTCTCCCCGATGCGACGTCCTCGACTCGAGAGTCGTCGAGCCGCAAGGCGGTCGAGTTGCGCCGCTCGACGAAGAGCTCGGCGAGATCGCCACCGCGCGCTAAGGCCTCGGTCAGCGTGCGGCGTATGAGGGTCTCGTCGAGCATGGCGACTGAGGATAGTGGATCGAAGCCGCAAGGTGGGGGCTGCCGCCGCCGCCCCGTCGGCAGCCCCGATGGTGGTGGCAAACGCACAGCGTGGACATTTACCCACGGAAAAACGTGGGCAGAAGCACACCGAGGACATTTGCCACCGCCTCGAGGAGGGGAACCCCGCCGCTCAACGAATGGGCGGGCCCCCGCTCAACCCAACCTCGCACCCTAGTGAATTTGTGCGCGGGGTCCAAAAGGATGTACCCTTGTGCGTGGCCGACCCTCTCTGAAACGGTATATTTACGACAAAAGGAGCCCACCTCTGTCGCACGCGCACGCTGAAGAAAACAATTACAGCCCGGAGCAGAGAGACCGTCTTCGCCTCATTCATTCCCGCATCATCGAAGCCCGCAGGGAGCTCGACGCGCTCATCGGCGACGCCTACCTCAGGCCGCGCGCTTCGATCGTGCCGGTACATTTCCTGGATCTGGCTTCTGCCGTCGAGAAACTGCGTTGGGCCGAGAAGGAATGGCGCGAGCTCGAGCGCGAACAGCGCGTAGCGGACGTCCACTCCCTCGCCTTCGACGAGCCTGTCGAAAGCCGTGCCCGCTAGCGGCGATCCAAATCAGCTCAGAGTGACAATGGGCTCGCAGAGACCGGCCATCCCAGGGGGCCAGTCTCCTGCGCAGTCCTAGCGAGGAGCCATCCTCAGCGCGCCGTCCAAGCGGATCGTGGCCCCATTGATCATCTGGTTCTCGATGACGTGACGCGCGAGCGCGGCGTATTCGTCCGGCCGGCCCAGGCGGGTCGGGTGCGGGACCGCCACCGCCAGCGATTCCCTCGCCTTCTGAGGAAGGCCCGCCAGCATCGGCGTGTCGAAGGTGCCGGGAGCGATGGCGACGCAGCGGATGAGCTTCTCGGCGAGGTCGCGCGCCACCGGCAGCGTCAGCGACCGCACGCCCCCCTTGGAGGCGGCGTAGGCCGCCTGTCCGATCTGGCCTTCGAAGGCGGCGACGCTGGCGGTGTTGATGATCACCCCGCGCTCGTCGTCGATCGGCTCCTCGTGGATCATGCGGGCCGCCGCCAGGCGGATGACGTTGAACGTACCAATGAGATTGATGCGGATGACGGTCTCGAAGCGGTCAAGATCGTGGGGCTCGCCGTCACGGTTGAGCACCCTGCCCGGCCACCCCACTCCCGCGCAATTTACGACGATGTGAAGTCCGCCGAGCTGGAAGCAGGCGTCGACGGCGGCGGCCACTTGATCGGCGTCGGTCACGTCGGTAGGGCAGAAACGGGCCCGATCTCCCAGCGCCGACACCGCCTCCTCGCCGGGAGAGCCCGGGAGATCGGCGAGCACCACGGCCGCCCCGGCCCCCGTTAGTTCTTCCGCCGTCGCTCGACCCAGCCCCGATGCGCCCCCGGTAATGAGCGCGATCTTGCCGTCGATATCCATGGGACCCCTTTGCTCGTGTGGGATGGCTTGATTCCAGGGGAACCACGCCTGGAGGGGGGCCGCACACCCGGGTCAGCGCGCCTCGGCCACTACCTCTCCGCTTGACAGGACGAGGCCATCTTCGCATCTGCTCTCGACCCGGCCGTCCGAGAACTGCTCGTGGTAGAGGGCGGCGTAGGCGCCGTCGCGCCGGAGAAGCTCGGTATGTGTGCCGCGCTCGACGATCCGGCCCCCGTCCATGTACACGATGGTGTCGGCCGCCAGGATCGTGGAGAGCCGGTGGGCGATGGCGACCGTGGTACGCCCCTTCGTGAGGGGGGCGAGCGCCTGCTGGACCAAGCGCTCGGAGTGAGTGTCGAGGGCGCTGGTGGCCTCGTCGAGGATCAGGATGCGGGGGTCTTTGAGGATCACGCGGGCGATTGCTAGGCGCTGCTTCTCGCCTCCGGAGAGCTTGTAACCGCGCTCACCGACCACGGTGTCGAGGCCCTCGGGCATCTCGTCGAGGCGCTCCCAGATGTGCGCGGCCCGCGCCGCCTCCTCGATGGCTTCGTCGGTGGCTTCGGGGTTTCCGTAGCGCAGGTTGTTCCTCACCGAGGCGTTGAACAGATAGGTCTCCTGAGTGACCACCCCGACGGCGTCGCCGAGCGAGGCCAATTGAATGTCGCGCACGTCCATCCCGTCGATGGTCACGCTGCCTCGGTTGACGTCGTAGAGCCGCGGCAGCAGATAGGTGAGCGTGGTCTTACCCGCGCCCGACGGCCCGACGAGCGCGACCAGCTCTCCGGGCCGGGCCACCAGATCGATGTTTTGTATGGTCCACAAGCGGTCGTCGGGCCGCTCCAAGGTGCCGGCGCGGTCGTAGTGAAACCAGACGTCGATGAAACGGACCTCGCCCGTAACCTCGCCCACAGACAACTCGAGAGCGCCGTCGCGATCGGTTATCTCGCGTTCGAGGTCCAGGTACTCGAAGATGCGGTCGAACAACGCCAACGACGACTGGATCTCGACACCTACGTTCAACAGCTGGCCGGCGGGAAAGAACAGCCGGCTCTGCAAGGTCGTGAAGGCAACCAGGGTTCCCGGCGTGATCGCCTGAGCGCCGGGATTGCGGATCTCGAAGTAGCCGGCGACGAGATAGACGAACGCGGGAGTGATCGAGAAGAAGATCCCCACAAGCGAGAAGAACCCGCGGCCCACCATCGTGCGTCGGACCTCGAGGTCCGACAGACGCTGGTTCTCCTTGCGGAAACGCTCGATCTCATAGGACTGTCGCCCGAACGACTTGGACAGAAGGATGCCGGACACCGACAAGGTCTCCTGCATGTGGGCGGTGAGGTCGGCGAGAGACTCCTGTGTCCGCCCCGATACCTCGCGCCGGATCCGGCCCACCCTGCGGCTGATAACCAGGAACACCGGCAGGATTCCCAGCGAGAGCACGGTCAGACGCCAATTGAGGTAGGCCATGGCCACAACCGTCGAGAGCACAGTCGCGATGTTCGACAAGATGCTCGAAGCCGTGTCGGTAAGTACGGCCTGCACGCCGCCGACGTCGTTCGAAAGACGGGACTGGATCTCGCCGGTCCTTGTCGAAGTGAAGAAGCGCAGCGGCATGTGCTGGAGGTGCGCGTAGAGGGAGTTGCGCAAGTCGCGCATCACGTTCTGGCCGACCACGTTGTTGATGAAAGTCTGCCATAGGCCAAGACCCCCGCTGAGTATCGGCATCAGGATCATCAGTCCGGCGACGATCAGCAACAGCCGCATGCGCTCGTCGTCTGGGAGCCCGTCGACGTTGGCGAAGACCTGGTCGAACACGACTTTGATCAGCAGCGGGTTTACGAGCCCGATAGCGGCGATGACCAGAATCAGAAACGCCACCACCGAGACCCTCGCCTTGTAGGGAGCGAAGGTGTGGACGATGCGCTTGAAGGTTCCGGGCCGCGCCG
>JALZJN010000278.1 GCA_030859735.1 Actinomycetota bacterium | reverse complement strand
TGATGATGCGGACGGTGCCCGGGAAGGGTGCGGCTATCTCACGCGAGCAGGTGGGGGCCGCGCTGCGAGCCGGTAGCGAGCACACGCCGCGAACCGCAGTGGTGGCGGTCGAGAACACCCACAACTCCGCCGGGGGCCGCATCTTCCCCTTGGAGGAAGCGCGCGCGGTGGCCGAGGTCTGCCGCGGACGCGGCGTCCCCGTGCATCTCGACGGCGCCCGGCTGTTCAACGCCCAGGCCGCCACCGGCATCCCCGCACAGGAGTGGGCGGCGTGCGCCGACTCGCTGTCGTTCTGCTTCTCCAAGGGCCTGGGAGCTCCCATCGGCTCGATGGTGTGCTCGACCGCCGAAGTCGTATCGGAGGCCCACCGCCTGCGCAAGAGACTGGGCGGCGGCATGCGCCAGGTCGGCGTGATCGCGGCCGCGGCCCGGGTCGCGCTGGAGACCGGCGTCGAGCGTCTGGCCGAGGACCACGCCAACGCCCGGCGTCTTGCGGAGGGGCTGGCGGACCTGAACCCGGACTGTGTCGACCTCTCCGCGGTCGAGACCAACATGGTCTACGTCGACCTCCAGCCGTTCTCGAGATCGGCGGTCGAGCTGCGTGACCTGCTGATAGAGCACGGCGTGCTCACGCTCGGATTTCCCGGCTCGACATCCATGCGATTGGTCACCCATCGGGATGTCTCGAGCGAGGACACGGAGCGCGTGCTCGAGGTCCTTAAGCGAGTCCTGTAGCCGAGAGCGGCCCGCGGTGGTAATGACGGGTTTGCCCGAATCGCCACCGGGTAGTTGTAGTTGCGATGGAACTTTATTTCGACCTTGTGCTTCCCCGCGACCGCCTCACGGTCCCCGTGGTGCGCCACTTGTTCGGAGCGTCGCTGGCGAGGCTCGGTGTCGCCGCCGGCTGCATCCAGGAACTCGAGCTGGCGATCACGGAAGCATGCTCCAACGCACTCAAACATGCCACCGCGGGCGAGGACCAGTACGAGGTCACGGCGCGCGTAGACGGGGCGACCGCCGAGGTCACGGTGACGAACGCGGGCGCCAACTCCAAAGGCGAGGGCCCTGCGCTTCCTCAGCTGGACGCCGAAGGGGGCCGCGGCATGCTGCTGATGAGCCACCTGGTGGATCAGCTCTCTTTCAAGCATCACGACGACACCACATCGGTGCAGCTGCGCAAGACGTTGAGCCTGGAGGAGGGTTCAGTACTGGGCCGACTGGCCCCCGCGGGCGCACGCGCACCTACCCTCTAAGGCAGACGAAGCGGTAGTTGAAGATGCCGTCGGCATGAGCGGCTTCGACGTCGTCGTGGTTGGCGGAGGCGTCATTGGGCTGAACATCGCGTGGGCGGCCGCGTCTCGGGGGCTTTCGGCCGTTGTGGTGGACGACCGGGCAAATCCAGGAGCCACCCCCGCGGCCGCCGGCATGTTGGCCCCGGTAGGGGAGGTGTCCTATGGGGAGGAGGCGCTCTTGGCGCTCAACCTTGCCGCCGCCGAGCGCTACCCACAGTTCGTCACGGAGCTCGAGGACTGCTCGGGCGTAGATATCGGCTACAGACGGACGGGGACCCTGGTCGTGGCCCGAGACTTGGACGATCAAGCTCAAATCGACGAGTTGCACTCCTATCAGCAGAGCCTGGGTCTCCCCGCCCAGAGGCTCCGTGCCCGGGAGTGCCGAAAGCTGCAGCCGAGCTTGACGCCGACAGTGCGCGGCGGCCTTCTGGTCGAGGGCGATCATTCCGTCGACAACCGGGCTCTCGCCCACGCCTTGGCGGTCGCTTGCGCCAAAGCCCGGGTCTGCGTGAAGGGCGACCGTGCCACAGAGATCTCCGCAGGGGCGGTACGGACCTCTGCCGGTGAGGTCGTGCGAGGCGACGCGATCGTGCTGGCCGTCGGCGCGCAATCGGGAACGATCGAGGGCGTGCCCTCCGAGGTAGCTGCGTCGGTGCGGCCCGTCAAGGGTCAGCTGTTGCACCTCTCGGGCCCCGCCGAGCCCCCGTTGCTGACGATGACGGTACGGGGTGTCGACATCTATCTCGTTCCGAGAAGCGACGGGAGGCTTATCGTGGGGGCGACCGTGGAGGAAGCAGGCTTCGACACCAGAGTGACTGCGGGGGCCGTCTACGAGCTGCTGCGGGCGGCTTACGAGTTAGTGCCCGGAGTGACCGAGCTCAGCCTGACGGAGGCCGTTGCCGGACTTCGGCCGGGTTCGGTAGACAACGCGCCGCTTATCGGAGAGACGACCGTCGCTGCTCTGTTCGCCGCAACCGGCCACTACCGCAACGGGATCCTGCTCGCTCCGGTGACGGCCGACGCTCTGGTAGAGCGCCTGGTTACGGGCACCACGCCGTCCCTCATCGAGCCGTTCTCTCCGCTACGGTTTGCGGTATGAACGTCGTCGTCAACGGCCACGAGCGAGACGTTCCCGATAACGCCACGGTTGCCGACCTCATCAAGCTAGTGGGCCACGCGGGAGAGGGAAGGGGCATTGCAGCTGCTCGTAACGGCGAGGTCGTCAATCGTCACAAATGGAGCGCCACCGCCGTCAAAGAGGGAGACCGGGTCGAGATACTGGGCGCGGTTCAAGGAGGATAGAGGCCATGGATGACCCCTTTGTTCTGGCGGGGGAGAGTTTCTCCAGCCGGTTGGTGCTCGGGACCGGGGGAGCGGCGAGCCTGGAGGCGCTCGAAAAGGCGCTGGTGGCCTCGGGAACCGAGCTGGCTACGGTCGCTCTGCGCCGTGTCAGCCCCCACGCTCGGGGATCGATAGTCGATGTCCTGGAGAGGGCGGGCTGCCGTCTTATCCCCAACACCGCGGGGTGCTTCACGGCTCAAGACGCAATCACCACCGCCCGCTTGGCCCGAGAGGCGTTCGAGACCGACTGGATCAAGCTCGAGGTGATCGGAGACGACCGCACGCTGCTCCCCGACGTGGTCGATCTGGTCGACGCCGCCGAGATTCTCGTGGACGATGGCTTCAAGGTCTTTGCCTACACGAACGAGGACCCCGTCGTGGCGCGCCGCTTGGAGCACATCGGCTGCGTTGCGGTCATGCCTCTGGGCTCCCCGATCGGCAGCGGGATGGGTTTGCTCAATCCCTACAACCTGCGCCTCATCGTGGAGCAGACCTCGGTGCCGGTGATCTTGGACGCAGGGGTGGGTACCGCATCCGACGCAACTCTGGCGATGGAGATCGGATGCGACGCAGTCCTGCTCGCCAGCGCCGTCACGCGCGCGCAAAAGCCTGCCACCATGGCCGAGGGGATGCGTCTGGCGGTCGAGGCGGGGCGGTTGGCGCACCAG
Organism: Actinomycetota bacterium; assembly: GCA_030859735.1. GTDB lineage: Bacteria > Actinomycetota > CADDZG01 > CADDZG01 > WHSQ01 > JACDAL01. The sequence continues at coordinate 6,161 of JALZJN010000278.1, read as the reverse complement.
GCGGGACGAATCCCTCGCCGGCTCTATGCGCAGCCGTCGACGACCTTCGAAGGCATGCCCGAACTTTAGCCATGCCCGTCCTTATCGGGACCTCGGGGTGGCAGTACCGGCACTGGCGCGAGCGCTTCTATCCGGCGGGGCTGCCGCAAAGGAGCTGGCTCGAGCACTACTCCGAGCGCTTCGCCGTGGTCGAGTCGAACAACGCCTTTTATCGTCTCCCCGAGCAGGCGACGTTTCAGCGCTGGGCGCAGCGGACGCCGCCCGGCTTTGTGTGGGCGGTGAAGATGAGCCGCTACCTGACCCATATCAAGCGGCTGGCGGACCCCGAGGAGCCGGTGCAACGCTTCCTGCAGCGAGCCGCGAGCCTCGGCCCCAAGCTGGGACCGGTGCTGCTTCAGCTTCCTCCCACCCTCAAGGCCGACCTGGACCGCCTCGACGAAGTTCTGGGCTTCCTGACACCCGGAGTGCGAGTCGCGGTCGAGTTCCGCCACGACTCCTGGTTCACGGCCGAGACGAGGGCGTTGTTGGAGCAGCGCAAAGCGGCGCTGTGCCTCGCCGATCGGGGCTCGAGACCCGTCACACCGCTGTGGCGCACCGCCACGTGGGGCTACGTGCGCTGGCACCAAGGCGCGGCGGCGCCCGAGCCCTGTTACGGGAGAAGTGCTCTTTCCTCGTGGGCGGGCCGGGTATCGGAGCTCTGGGGCCGAGATGAGGACGTGTTCTGCTTCTTCAACAACGACCCTCTCGGATGCGCGCTGCGGGACGCACGCTCGTTCGCCACTCATGTGCGGCGAGCGGGCAGGGAGCCGAGCCGGGTGCCGCAGGACTCTGTGGCCGTATCCTGACCGTGGTTCGATAGTGTGCGATGGAGGAGTCGCACGTCCACGGAGGGGGGCCTCGCCATGGCGAAGCAGAGCACCGGCACCAGCACCAAAGCACTGCGCAGAACACCGGATCTGACCCAGTTCCCCGATCTCGTCGTCATCTATCTCGGGATGAAGGTGAAATCGCCTCGCGGACTCAAGACCTTGATTAGTTTCGGCCCCAAGATACAGAGGTCCGTCGCAGAGAAGCCAGATGGGCTTCTGCTCCACGAGAACTTTCTCTTGTCGCTGTTTCCTCCCCATGCCGGGATGCGGCAATACTGGCGCGATTTCGAGTCGCTCGAGCGTTGGGCGCGCTCGGGAACGCATAAGCAGTGGTGGCAGAAGTTCTTGCTGGACACGGGTGACACGGGCTTTTGGCACGAGCTCTATGTGCGCAACGGAGAGATGGAGGCTGCTTTCATCGACATCGAAGAAACAGGCATGTCGGGAATCGCCCCCACAGTTCCGTCGCGTGGGACGATGTTCTCCGCCCGCAGACGGCTGCGGCGGGGGGGCGAGGAAGTGGTGCCGCCGGTGTACTCCGAGGAGGAGTTGTACGGCGGCCCCAAGTAACGCCGAGAAGGGTTCGAGCACCGCTGAATCTCAGCAGAGGGATCGTGTCTTGATGAGGTCGTGTGGGCAGTGGGAAGACTGAGTTCATGTCGAAACCGACAATCCTGACGGTCGACGACGATCCGGTGGTATCGCAGGCGATCACTCGTGACTTGCGAGCCAAGTACGGATCCGACTACCGCATCGTTCGGACGACCTCCGGCGCCGAGGCCCTCGGCGTGCTCACCGAGCTGGCCCTGCGCGGCCGTGCGGTCGCCCTGATCGCCACCGATCAACGGATGCCGGAGATGACCGGCACCGAGATGCTCGAAAAGGCCCGCAGCCACGCACCCGACGCCAAGTTCCTCTTGCTCACCGCCTACGCCGACACAGACGTTGCGATCAAGGCGATCAACGACATCGGCCTCGACTACTACCTGCTCAAGCCATGGGACCCACCCGCTGAGCGGCTGTATCCCGTTATCGACGACCTGTTGGAGGACTGGCAGCAGGCTCATCCCCAGGACACCGGGGACATCCGGGTGGTCGGGCACCGTTGGTCGGAGCGAAGTCACGAGATCAAGACCTTTCTCGCGAGAAACCACGTGCCTTATCGGTGGCTCGAGATCGATCGGGACGACGAGGCCCAGAGGCTCCAGGGACTCGCGCACGCCCAGGTCGAGGACCTCCCGCTGGTACTCGTGCCCGACGGGGAGATTCTCCGGTCCCCGTCGACGCTCGATCTTGCGGGGGCTCTCGGTTTGCGTACCCGCGCTCAGCAACCGCTCTACGACCTCTGCATCGTCGGCGGCGGCCCGGCGGGTCTCGCAGCCGCGGTGTACGCCGCGTCGGAAGGGCTGCGGACCGTAGTGGCGGAACGGGAAGCGCCTGGTGGCCAGGCCGGTCAGAGCGCATCGATCGAGAACTACCTGGGGTTCCCGAAGGGCCTGTCCGGCGCCGACCTTACGCACCGCGCAGTCGCCCAGGCAACGCGCTTCGGAGCGGAGATGGTGCTGGCCCGCGATGTAGTGGCTTTCGAGTGCAGAGGGCCGGTACGAGCTGTGCGCTTCAGCGACTCCGAAGAGCTGGAGGCGCGCGCGTTGATCGTTGCTACGGGAGTGTCTTACCGACGACTCGAGGCGCCCGGGCTCGAGGCGCTGTCGGGTCGCGGCGTCTACTACGGCGCTACTGCGAGCGAGGCCAACCAGTGCCAGGGCGACGAAGTGTACGTCGTCGGCGCTGCGAACTCGGCCGGCCAGGCGGCCCTGAACCTCGCTTGCTACGCGAAGCGCGTGGTGCTGGTCGCGCGCGGCAACACGCTCGAGAACACCATGTCGGTCTACCTCATAGGGCGCATCCGGAGCGCGCAGAACATCGAGGTGCGGCTGCGCAGCGAGGTGATAGAGGCTCGTGGTGATGGCCACCTGGAGGCCATAACGCTGGTCGACTGCGACTCGCGTGCAGAGGAGGAGGTGCGGACCAGCTGGCTGTTCGTGTTCATCGGAGCATCACCCCGGACGGACTGGCTGGGCTCGGATGTGGTTCGTGACGAGAAGGGGTTCATCATCACCGGGCATGACCTTCTCGCTTCGTCCGGATCTGCGTCGTGGCCCCTGAGCCGTGCCCCCTTCGCCCTGGAGACCAGCGTGCCGGGAGTGTTTGCGGCCGGCGATGTCAGACTGGATTCCATGAAGCGAGTGGCGTCGGCGGTCGGTGAAGGGGCCATGTCCGTCTACCTCGTGCACCGCTACCTGGCAACGATGTGATGCATCTCCACGACTTGCGTCCTCTGGGCCTGTTCGAAGGGCTCGGCGACGAGCATCTGCTCGAGCTGCTCGCCGTGGGGGCCGAGGTGTCGTTCGTCCCCGGTGATCAACTGTTCCAAGAAGGCGATCCCGCCGACTTCTGGTGGGTGCTTGTGGAAGGCAGGATCGACCTGGTGCGCCACGTCGGTCGCGAGGAGACGATTCTCGGGGCCATGGACGCGCCCGGCCGATGGGCCGGTGGGTTTCGCGCCTGGGACGAGCACGGGGTCTATCTTGCGACCGGTCGTGCCTCGGTGGGCGGGCGTGTCCTGCGCGTACCGGCTCCAGCCTTGAGGCAGTGGACTAGTGCGTGGTTCCCCTTCGGTGCACATCTCATCGAGGGCCTGTTTAGAACAGCACGCAACTTCGAGGCCGTGACACGGCAGAAGGAGGCCTTGGTCGCCCTGGGCACACTCGCGGCCGGGCTCGCGCACGAGATCAACAACCCGTGCGCGGCGGCGGCCCGCGCGGTCGACGCCCTTGGGACCGTTCATGAGGCGCTACTGTCCTCTCTGGGACGCCTTGCCGCAGCTTCGATTACCGCAGACCAGTTCGCGGGACTCGACCGGTTACGCCGCCAGATCGATCCACTGTCGATCACTGTGGATCCCATGGCAGTGGCCGATTGCGAGGAGGCCCTGTCCAGGTGGTTGTCTCGCCACGGGGTCGAGCAGGACTGGCTGATAGCCCCTCCGCTCGCCGCGGCAGGCGTCGACATCTCCTGGTGCGAGCGGGCCTCCGAGGTGCTGGGCGACCGCGCGCTCGAGCCGGGGTTGGAGTGGGTGGCCAGCACCCTGTCGGCAGCGGCTCTCATGGCCGAGATGAAAGAGTCCACCCGGCGCATCTCGGATCTGGTGGCGACGTTCAAGTCGTACTCACAGCTCGACCGGGCCTCGATGCAGCAGACCGATGTCGCCGAAGGGCTCCAGAGCACCCTCGTAATGCTGGCGCACCGGATCCCGGAAGGAGTCACGGTCGTCCGCGACTATGGCACCGACGTACCTTCGATCGAGGCGGTTGCCGGCGAGCTCAACCAGGTGTGGACAAACCTCATCGACAACGCTCTGGACGCGATGGGGGAGGAGGGCACGCTTCGGGTGTCGACGCGCGCGGATGGGAAGGGCGTGGTCGTGGAGATCGGCGACACGGGCACGGGGATGTCCCAGGAGGCGCAGCATCACGCGTTCGAGCCTTTCTTTACCACCAAGGAAGTGGGGAAGGGAACCGGTCTCGGCCTCGACATCTCGCGTCGCATCATCGTCGAGCGACACGGGGGTGAGATCACGATCGATGCGCAAGCGGGTGAGACGGTGTTGCGGGTACGGCTCCCTCAGCGCCCCCCGCCGGCAAAAGTGTGAGAACCGCATCGGCGTCGATCTTTGGATGCCTGCCCACGCCCCGTGTGGGTACAGCTCCAATGTTGCCCCGTAACGCAACCTCCGAGTGGGTGGACGATGCCGGTAAGGTCTGCCCGTGGTCGTCCTTCTCGCTCTGGGCTCGGCCGTGGCCTATGGGCTGTCCGACTTCGTCGGCGGAGTCCTGGCCCGGCGCGCGAGTGTGTTTGCCATTGCGGTCGTGGGCCAGTCGGCCTCGACCGCCGCGACCAGCGTCGTCGCTCTGTTGCTCCCCGGGGCGCCGGCCACGTCTGACTGGATCTGGGGAGCGGTAGCCGGCGTCGGCAGCGGCGTCGGCGCGGCGTTCCTCTACCGCGGACTGGCGTCGGGGCGGATGAGCGTGGTCGCACCGTTGTCGGCGGTGGCGGCCGCCCTGCTCCCCGTGGTGGTCGGCTACATCTCCGGGGAGCGCCCGACGCTCGTAACCTGGCTGGGCGTTCTCTGTGCTTTCCCGGCCATCTGGTTGGTCTCCCGAGCCGCCGACCCGGCGTCCGGCGGTGAGCGCTCTCACCGTGCGGGCGTGGCCGATGGGCTGCTCGCAGGTCTCGGCTTCGGCGCCCTGTTCGCAGCTCTGGGCCAGGTGGAGGACGGCAGCGGGCTCGGCCCCCTGGCACTGGCACAGGCCACCTCGGTGGGGGCGATCATCGCCTTGGCGACCGCCCTGCGGCAGCCCTGGTTGCCCCGCCACCGAGGGGAGGCCGCGGCCAGCATCGCCGGGCTCCTCGGCGCGCTCGCGACGTCGCTGTTCTTGTTGTCGACTCAGTCGGGGCTGCTCACGGTCGCCGCGGTCCTGTCATCGCTCTATCCTGCCAGCACGGTCCTGCTGGCCGCGCTCTTGCTGCACGAGAGGATCCGCCGTTCCCAGGGGCTCGGTCTGCTGTTGGCGGGAGCCGCGGTGGCGCTGGTGGCGGGGGGCTAAGACCGAGTGGTGGTGAGTGGTTGTATAGCAACCACTAATGACCACTCGGCCGGGGAATCGTCATGGGTGAGATCCTGATCGGCACCGCGTCGTGGACCGACAAGTCGCTGGTGCAGTCGGGGTGGTATCCCAAGAACGCCTCCAGCGCCGATGCCCGGCTCCGTTTCTACACGACCCAGTTCCCGCTCGTCGAGGTCGACTCCTCCTATTACTTCCTGCCCTCGGACAAGAACTCGAGGCTGTGGGCAGAGCGCAGTCCGGCCGGCTTCACGTTCAACATCAAGGCCTTCTCGTTGCTCACCCAGCACCCCACCAAGCCCCAGGCGCTCAAGGACTTCGTCGCCGAGGGGGACATCGAGGATGGCAAGAAGAACATCTATGTGTCGGACGTGGCCGAGGGTGTGCGCGCGGCCGTGTGGGAGGCCTTTCTCGAGGGCTTGGAGCCACTGCGAGCAGCGGGCAAGCTCGGGCTCCTGCTGTTTCAGTTCCCACAGTGGCTTACGGTCGGAGACAAAAACCGCGACTACATCATCGAATGCGCCGCCCGGGCCGCTCCGGACCGCATCTGCGTCGAGTTTCGCAACAAGACCTGGATGAGCGAGCGCAACCGGGAGCGCACGCTCGA
>JALZJN010000270.1 GCA_030859735.1 Actinomycetota bacterium | reverse complement strand
CCTCTACCTTGGCTTCGTCGGCTTCTCGGTCCCCTTCGCGTTCGGGGTCGCAGCCCTTCTGTCGAAGCGGTCGGACGACGAATGGCTGCGTGCCACGAGAAGGTGGACCCTGTTGGCCTGGAGCTCGCTGTCGATCGGGATCGTCCTCGGCGGAGCGTGGGCCTACACCGAGCTGGGTTGGGGCGGCTACTGGGCCTGGGACCCCGTCGAGAACGCCTCCTTCATGCCGTGGCTCACCGCCACCGCCTTCTTGCACTCGATCGTGATCCAGGAGAAGCGGCGCATGCTCAAGGTCTGGAACCTCAGCCTGATCCTTCTGACCTACGTGCTCGCCGTGTTCGGGACCTTCCTCACCCGTTCGGGGATCCTGTCCTCCATCCACACCTTCTCCGAGGGAGACGTCGGCAAGTACTTCCTGCCCTATCTGGCACTCGTGCTGATCGCGGGCATCGCCCTCATCGCGACTCGGCTCGACTCGCTCTCGAGCGAGAATCGCCTCGACTCGCTGCTCTCACGTGAGTCGGCGTTCATGGCCAACAACGTGCTCTTTCTAGCGGCCGCCTTCACCGTCCTGTGGGGCACCGTGTACCCGATCGTGAACGAGTGGCTCACTGGGCTCAGGCTCTCGGTGGGACCGCCGTTCTTCAACCGCGCCTTCGTCCCCCTCGGGTTGGCGATCATTGCTCTCACGGGCCTCGGCCCCCTGATCTCGTGGCGGCGCATGCGAGCGGCGCCGTTGCTCCGCCTGCTCCGAGTTCCCCTGGCAACGGCGGTTGTCGTGGTGGCGGGCCTCGGCCTCTCAGGCGTGGACAGCTTCGGAGCGCTGCTCGCTTTCGGATTGTGCGCCTTCACCGCCACCGCCGTCGGCTCCGAGTTCGTGCGCGGGAGCCGGGTCCATCGGCGCCGGGAGGGACTCTCCTGGCCCGCCGCCCTGAGCCGAACCGTTACCCGCAACCGGCGGCGGTACGGCGGCTACGTCGTCCACCTCGGGGTGGTCCTGATCGTGATCGGATTCGCCGGAGGCTGGGCCAAGGTCGAGCGCAGCCGGGAGCTGAACACCGGTGAGTCCATGCGAATCGGCGACTATGCGCTCTCCTACGAGGGGCTTGCCTCGTCCGAGACTCCCGAGAAGCAGGTGAACGACGCAACCATAAGAGTGACGCGGGGAGGGTGGGGGGATCAAGTGGGCGGGTTCGTCACCGTGCTGCACCCACAGAGAAACTTCCACCTCGCTTCTCGCCAGACCCAGTCCGAGGTCGCCATACGGACCACGCCGCTCGAAGACCTCTATGTCGTGGTCACGGCAGTGGACACCGATTCGGCGATCGTCCTGCGCGCCTTCGTGAACCCGCTGACGTGGTGGATATGGGCCGGAGCGGTCGTGATGTTGGGGGGCATGGGCGTGCTGATGAGCGGCCCCAGCCCCGTGATCGTGCCGGTTCCGGCTCCCAGGCGCCTGAGCCATGCGGCGGCGTCATCGTGAGAGTCGTCGCAGCCGCCGCCACCTGCCTGCTCCTGCTGGCGTCACCCGCCGCGGCGGCGGCTCCGGAGGACGTGGCCAACGACATCTCGAACGAGATCATGTCGCCCTACTGCGACGGAGTGACTCTGCACGACTGCCCCTCGCGGGAAGCGCTCGAGTTGAGAGACAGGATCGAAGCCTGGGTCTCCGAGGGCCAGAGCAGGGCCCAGATCATGGCCCACCTCGAGCAGGAGTTCGGTGCCGGGATCCGGGCGGTGCCTCCGGCCGAAGGCACCGGTTTCGTCGCCTGGCTCCCTCCTGTGGTGGCCCTGAGCGCGGGGGCCGCGGGGGCGTGGGCCATCGTACGGAAGTGGTCTCGCCGCACGCGCCCGGCCTCACCGGTTAGCGTCACCATGACCACCGAGGAAAGACACCGGCTCGATCATGAGCTGGCGATGTTGAGGGCCGCGGCAAGCCGGGAGGGAGAGAGGCCGTGATCGAGATCGCGATCGTGGTAGTGGTGGCGCTGGCGATCCTCCTATGGGTGGGGAGGCCCATGCTTTCCGGCGCCCGTATCGCTCGGCGCAGCCCGGTCGTGCCGCCGGCCGCCGACCGCAAGGCAAGCGCGCTCACCGCAATCGTGGACCTCGAGGAGGAGCGCGCCCTGGGCAAGCTGGCCCCTCCCGATTTCGAATCCCTGCGGGCCACTTACGAAGCCGAGGCGCTCGCCGCCCTGAGAGAGCTCACGACCTTCGCCGCCGCACCGCAGCCTTCGGACGAGGAGCTCGAGGCCGAGATAGCAGAGATCAGGGCTGCCCTTGCCTGTCCCCGCTGCGGGCGGACCCTCTCTGCCGCGCGCACTTGCTCTCAATGCGGCGCCTGACGGCCACTTTCTTCGTCGCACTGGCTCTGTTCCAGCCGGCCTCCCCCGCTGCGGCCGCGCCGAACAACGGGGTGATTCGGGGGCGCGCCCTGAACGGCGCCACGGGATCGCCGCAGTCGGGAGTCGTGATGGTCCTCACTCAGACCCGGCGCGGCGCCGAAGACACGCAGACCTACAAGACCCGCACCGACGACGGAGGGCGCTACCGATTCGAAGGCCTGGCCACCGGAGATCGCCTCCTCTACGCCCTCGACGCCCGCTACGACGGAGGGCTCTTTGCCGGCCGGGTGCTCCAGATACCCGAACAGGACGAGCCGGCTCCGGTCATCGACACCACGCTCAAGGTATGGAAGACGACGTCCGACCCGCGCGCCGTCATCCTCGCTCGCGACGATCTCTTCGTGCGTCCGGCGGAGGGTGGCCTCAGTGTCATCGAATCGGTGACCGTGGCGAACCTGACCCACCTCGCCTACATCGGCCGCGCCTCCTCGATGTCCGATTCGACTCTCTCGGATCGAAGACAGTCGGCCAGCCTCGGCTTCGCTCTTCCCGCCGACGGCGAGTGCAGACCGGCCGAGTGCGGCATCGTCGCCTCGGAACCCATCGACATCCCGGTGATCGTCCCCCGCGAGTACGGCTTCGCCGCGACGGTGGCGATCCCCCCGGGCCGCAGCCAGATCACCTATTCGTACCGAGTCGAGGGCTCAGGTGGGAGCTTCGACCTCTCCCGGACCGCGCTCTATCCGACGGCCGAGACCTCCATCTACGCGACCGAGCCGCTCGAGCTGGACAGCGCCCGTCTCTTTCCGGACGGTGAGCGGACGATCGGCGACGACAGTTACAGGGTGTGGTCGAGCCGGGAGGGCATCGACGCAGGAGACCAGATTGGAGCGGTGGCGGTCGCCCAGGCGGGGGCCTCGGCCGCCCTCGTCGGTGGGGTGGGCGCCCTGTTGCTCGTCCTGTTGCTCGCAGGTGGTTACGCGCTGAGACGGCGGCGGCAGAATCTCCCGGCTCCCGCGCGACCCGAGCCGACGCCGCGCGGCGAGATCGTGCGCCGCATCGCCGAGCTGGATCTCGCCTTCGAAGCGGGCGACCTCGAGCGTGAAGCCTGGCAGATAGAGCGCACAAGATTGAAGGCTCGGCTATCGGAAGGGTCGGAGGAAACCGAGCCCGTCCCATGATCGTCGTCGAGGGCCTTCGGGTTCGCTTCGGCCGAACGGTCGCTCTCGACGGGATCGAGCTCACCCTCGAGGAAGGGATCACCGGGCTCTTCGGCCCCAACGGCTCCGGCAAGTCGACACTGCTCAGGGCCGTAGCGGGCCTGGTGAAGCCGTCGCAGGGGGGCATCACCTTCGAGGGGTCACCGATCGCCCCGGCTCAAGAGAACTGGCGGCGCCTGGTGGGCTACGCCGGGCACGACTCGGGTCTCTATCCCAACCTGACGGTGGCGGAGAACCTCAGGCTCTTCGGCAAGCTCTACGGCTGCGACCCGGCGCGTCCCGCCGGCTTGCTCAAGCTGCTCGGCCTCGAAAACCGCGCCGGCACCTATGCGGGGGAGCTTTCCGCAGGCCTCAAACGGCGCGCCGCGGTGGCGAGAGCGTTGGTCGGAGAGCCCCGCCTGCTCCTTCTCGACGAGCCTTACGCCAATCTCGACGACGACTCCGCGGCGTTGGTGACCGAGGCGTTGGTGGCCTGGCGCGCGCCGGGACGCAGCGCCCTGATCGCCACGCACGGAGCCAGGAAGCTCAAGGCGTTCGCCGATGCCGGAGTGATCCTGCGCCGAGGCAGGGTTGTGACCCACGGCCGCTATCGCGACCCTTCGCAGCGGCGACGGCCGTTCCACCAGACGGCGGCCCCGTGACCGAGGCCGGCTTCCTGTCCAAGACGATGTGGCTGGCGGCCAAGGATCTCCGGATAGAGACGAGGGCACGGGACACGCTCGCCCCCATGCTCGGCTTCGCCGCCACGGTCGCGCTCGTGCTGGCCTTCGCCCTGCCCGAGACCTCGTCGGCAGACGACGGCGTGGTCGCCTATGTGCAGGCGGGCTTCTTGTGGGTGACGGTCCTGTTTGCGGGCCTCATCGGTTTCGGACGCACCTTCGAGGTCGAGCGAGCCGACGGGGCGCTCGACTCGCTGCTGCTCGTTCCGGTGGACCGCAGCGCACTATTCGTCTCCAAGGCGCTCTCGAACCTGGCCTTCATCGTCGTGCTGGAGACGGCACTGCTGCCTCTGTCGGCCCTGTTGTTCGCTTACGACCTCGGAAGTTCATGGGCCCTCTTGGTGGTGGTGGCGGCTCTGGTCGACCTGGGTTTCGTCGCGGTCGGCACGCTTTACGCCGCGTTGGCGGCACAGACCCGGAGCCGCGAGTTGCTGCTTCCGCTGCTGGCCCTTCCGGCCCTCGTGCCGGTGTTCATTGCCGCGCTCGAGCTGACCGCCGACCTCTTGCTGGGAGCGGGTTTCGATGCCCTCGCTGCGCGCGGCTGGTTCGGCATTCTGGTCGCCTTTGACGTGGTGTTCGTGACTGCGGGAGCCGTGCTGTTCGACGCGGTCCTCGACTGAGGATTTTTGCCGAGTGGTGGTCAAGTGGTCATATTGGTCATCTGGCCACCACTCGGCACTAGGGGCCGGCCCCCTTTAGGCTGGAGCACATGGCCACCGCCTCCGAACCGAGACCACGCCCCGCCGGCCTCGACGCGCTGGGGGCCGCGGCGTGGGCGGCGGTGGCGGCGGCCCTGCTGCTCGTGTTCTTCGTGGCGAGGGAGGCGGACGTCACCATGGGCGGAGAGCTGCAGCGCATCTTCTACTTCCACGTGCCCTCGGCGTGGATCGCCTACCTTTCGTTCGCCATCGTGTTCCTGGCCTCGATCGCTTACCTGCGCACCGGCTCCACCCGCTGGGACCTGCTGGCGCACGCGGCGGCCGAGATCGGCATCGTGTTCACGACCCTGGTGCTGATCACGGGCCCCATCTGGGCCCGGCCGGTATGGGGGACGTGGTGGCAGTGGGACGCCAGACTGACCTCGACTCTGGTTCTGTGGCTCACCTACGTCGGCTACCTGTTTCTTCGCAGCCTCGCCTCAGACGAAGCCGCGGTGGGCCGCCTGGCCGCCGTGATCGGCATCGTCGGGTTCCTCGACGTGCCTATCGTCCACTTCTCGGTGCAGTGGTGGCGCACGCTGCACCCCTCCGGGCCGACCGTGGCGAACCCGACCACGGGCTCGGGCCTGGGAACGCCCGAGCTCACCGCCTTCTTCGCCTCTCTTCTGGCGTTCACGCTGCTCTTCTGCTGGCTGTTGTCTCTGCGCCTGCGCATCGGCCGCCTGGCGCAGAGAGTCGAGCTGTGTGAGATCGAGCGGGCGGCGGCCGAGACCAGATGAGGTGACATGAGCGACGTCGGGTGGTTGGCGGTGGCGTTCCTCGCGGTGTGGGCCGGAATCGGTGGCTACGTGTTCATTCTGGGCAGGCGGCAAAGCAAGCTGGAACGGCGCCTCAGCGAGCTGGCGCGCGACGACAGCTGACTGAAGCCAACAGCTCCGGGCCTCCCGAGCCGATGTCAAAGGCCCTGCTCAAGCGCACAAAGTGCGATATTTTGCGCATCCCGCGTTGCTATGATGACGGTCGCATGGCGATGAAAGAACGTATCTACGGCTACACGGACCGGCCCATGACCTGGACCCGCGCCATCGTGCTGGGACTGATCATCTGGGCCGTCGCAATCATCTTGTTGGGCCAGCTTCCCTCCGTGATCATCTACCAGGCCGACACCAGGATCGCCGAGATCATCGAGCTCACCACGAAGATCCCCGGCGTCAACGAGGACGGTCTCAACACCACTCAGATCGCTATCGTCCGTGACGTCATCGCAAACGCCGTCCAGACCGGTCTGCTCGTGGGCATGCTCGTGTTCGCCTACTTTTGGCAGCGTTCGAAGCAGAAGCGCACCGGCTCCAAGGGCCTCTCGGACCCGGTCAAGGGCTACATGTCCGGCAAGTAGAAGTTGACGAAGAAGAGATAGATGCCGAAACCACCCGATCCCAAGAGCATGGAGATCATCGAGAAGCCGATCTTTCGTGCCGATTACGAGATGGAGCTGGTCGACAACGACTGGCTCAAGGGCGCGGTCAAGCCGAAGCGCTTCATCGATTTCATCCCCGAGCAGTGCATCCTGTGCGAGGGCTGCGTCGACATCTGTCCCTGGTACTGCATATTCATGGTGTCCCCGGATGCGGTCGAGGAGTCGGGAAACGTACAGCTCGCCGGCCAGATGGCGTCCGAGGACATTCTCTTTCTGATCGATGACAACGCCTGCACGCGCTGCAACCTCTGCGTCGAGCGGTGCCCCACCGGGGCGCTGGTGCAGAGTGAAGTGACGGGCGGCAAGAAGCGCGGAGCGAGGGCAATGGGTACGGTTCCCAGCTCTCAGAAGGCTTGAGAAAAGAAAGGCGGTTGGGTGGCCAAGACGGCAAAGCGCAGCCCTAGAGAGAAGCTTCTCGAGCGCATGGATCAGGTCCAGAAGGGCCAGGTGTGGCGTTCGATGTTCAGGCCGGGCTCGATCTTTCGTGCCGGTTACGCCGACTCACCTCGCAACCGCGCCTACGTGGTGATGAACTCGCTGCTCTATCACCTCCACCCGGTCAAGGTGAAGAGGCACGGCATCAAGCTCTCCTACACGCTCTGTTTGGGGGGCATGTCGTTCTTCTTGTTCATCCTGCTGACCATTACCGGCATCTACCTGATGTTCTTCTACCGGCCCTCGGTCGAGGCCGTCTACTCCGACATGATCAGGCTCCACACCCAGGTTTCGTTCGGGCTCCTGGTACGAAACCTGCACCGGTGGGGCGCTCATCTGATGGTGATCACCGTGTTCCTGCACATGGCGAGGGTCTTTTACACGGGCGCCTACAAGCCACCGCGCGAGTTCAACTGGATCGTCGGCATCATCTTGCTGCTGCTCACCCTGCTGCTTGCTTTCACCGGCTATCTGCTGCCGTGGGACCAGCTGGCGGTGTGGGCCGTCACGGTGGGCACCGAGATGATGAAGAACTCTCCGGTCATCGGACAGCAGGTGCAGTTCGCACTGTTGGGAGGGCCGGTGATCGGGGCCGAGACACTGCTGCGCTGGTACACGCTCCACGTTCTCTTTCTTCCGTTCATCATCGTGATCTTCATTTCTGTTCACTTTTGGCGAGTGCGAAAGGACGGGGGTATCTCCGGCCCCCTCTAGGGCTCGAGATAAAGAGATGCCGACTCCAGACGAGGTCTACGAACAGGTACTCAAGGAAGAGACCGACAAGGGCTCTGCCCCCGCGGTTGCTCAGGGCCGGGCCAAGGCGGCTCGCGTCCGGGCACAGCGCGGCGCGACCAACCCGAGCAAGCCCGACCCGGCGACCGCTCCACCCCCCGACAGGGTGAAAGAGGCGCTCGGAGGTGCTCCGGCGGCGCAGGCGCAACCGCAACCTCAGGCTGAGGCCTCCGAGCAGCCCAAAGCTGAGGCTTCAGAGCAGCCCAAGGCGGCGGCAACCGCTTCCAAGCCGGCCTCGTCGCGCCCTGCGGCACGACCCTCTTCCGGCGCCCCGACCAAGAAGGCCGTGGGCAACGGCGCCGGGCCGGCCGTTCCCGAACGAGTTCAGCGGCTCCTGGCCGTGGTCAAGCCCGAGGCCATCCAAAAGGTCGAGCGCCAACCCATGGACCGGGTCAACGTGTGGCCGCACCTGATGGCGGCGGAGTTCGTGTCGCTGCTGGTCGTGATGGCGCTGCTCACCTTCTTCTCTCTGGGAGTGGACGCCCCGCTGCGAGAGCTGGCCAACTTCAACCAGACGCCCAACCCGTCAAAGGCCCCCTGGTATTTCCTCGGCCTTCAGGAGCTGCTGCGCTACTTCCACCCCCAGGTCGCCGGCGTGACCATCCCGAACGTGCTGATTCTCACAGCCTTCGCGGCCCCCTTCATCGACCGCAACCCCTCGACCAGGCCCGACGATCGCAAACTGGCGATCGTGTTGTTCTCGTTCTTCATGCTGAGCTTCGCCGGGCTCACGATCATCGGGATGTTCTTCAGGGGTCCCGGGTTCAACTTCGTGTTCCCCTGGGACGGCGGAATCTTCTTCGAGCTATGACAGTCGGCATTAAGGAGTTGAGCGGATGAGTCCCGGAACGATCGCGCTGCTCGTGGTGGCGGTGAGCGTGGCCTTATGGGCACTGTTCATGGCAGGCCTCACGATGAGAAAACAGCGACGGGCGGCGTTCGCAACCACGGGGACGGGGACCTCCACGTCCTCCACCGGCGCACGAGGCGGAACGGGTGCTCCTCCGCAGGCAGAACCCCAGCAAGCTGCGCCCGAGCCCGAGGAGAAGCCCAGGCCTGCTCCCAAGAAAGCCAAGCCGCTGACCGCCCCGCAGATGGCGGTGTCGCGCCGCCAGTTCCTCAACCGGGCATGGACCGCGTCGTTCACCGCCTTTCTCGGCTTCTTCGGCATGAGCTCGCTGTCGTTTCTCTGGCCCAAGCTGACGGGTGGTTTTGGAACCGCAATCACTGCCGGCAGCTACGACGACCTGGTGGCGCTGGTCGGGCCCGAGGCCGGCTACAAACCGCTGTTCGTCGCCGAAGGACGCTTCTGGCTCGTCTACTACGAGGGAACCGGTGACTCGCCCGTGTATCTGGCCACCGGCTGGTCGGAGGACATGAAATTGCTCGCCCTCTACCGCAAGTGCGTGCACCTGGGGTGCTCGGTCCCCCACTGCGCCGATTCGTCGCTGTTCGAGTGCCCCTGTCACGGCTCTAAGTACCGGCTCTCCGGGGAGTACTACCAGGGCCCTGCACCCCGCGGCCTCGACCGCTTTCCGATCACCCTGGACGGCGACAAGGTAATGGTCGACACCGGGCTCCCCCAGACGGGCCCACCACGCGGCACCAGCACCTGGGATCAGTTCTCGGAACCCACCGGCCCCTACTGCGTCCCGGTCTAGTGGTGCGGAACTGATGGATTCCACCGAGCTTCTCCTCATAGGGCTGCTGCTGGTCACCGCGCTGCTCATGTGGGGGATCTTCCTCGCCCGCGCCGGCAAGCCCGGCAAGCCCGCGGTGCTGCTCGGCATCCCCAAGGCCATGCGCCCCGCCGAGCCCGACGAGAAGCTCGAAGGCCCCCGACTCACTCGCATCATGGGCTGGGGCGTGGTGGCAACGATGGCGACGGCGGTGTTCATCCCCGCCTACTGGCTCGGCGAGCTGCAGCGCCAGGAGGCGTTCGTCGAGAGCTTCGACCACGAGTCGCTCGAGCGCGGCGCGCTGATCTTCGCCGTCCCGCCCGAGCTCCCGGAGGAGTCCGACCCTCAGGCCTTTCGCGAGGCCGAGCGCGCCCTGGCCCTGGGCATGGGCTGCGCCAACTGCCACGGGGGCGTGGACGAGGAGGACCCGGCCAACTCCGCCCTTGGAGGCCTGGTCCCCGGTGGCTTCGTCGACCCCGTCTCGGGCAAGAAGGTGAACTACCAGGCCCCTTCGTTGCAGAACGTGTTCCAGCGCTGGGACGAGGAGGTTGTCCGCTTCACGATCGAGCGGGGGCGGCCCGGCACTCCCATGCCTACCTGGGGAGTGGCCTACGGGGGCCCGATGACCTCTCTCATGGTCGACGACGTCATCAACTGGCTGAAAACTTTGCCCGGTAACCAGGAGGGGCCCGCACCGCTATCAGAAGAGTGCAAGAACCCCGCAAAACAAGATCGCATGTCCTGCGGTGAGGAGATCTTCACAGCTCGCTGCGTCGTGTGTCACGGTCCCCAGGGCCAAGGCAAGGAAGGCACCGCCCCGAAAGGGGAGCAACCGCTGTGGTATCCGGGCCTGGCGCTGTGGAAGGGCGACGTTCGCCACCTCGATCGCGACCTGCACATCACCACTGTTCGCAACGGCCGCCGTTATGCGTTCATGCCGACCTTCGCCGAGGCTCCCCCTCAGGGCATCCTCGCACCAGCCTATCCCCTGACCGACAAGCAGATAGAGGCGGTCGTGACCTACGAGCGGAGCCTGTAGGAGTGGACCTCACTTTCGTCGAAGGTGTCGCTGCGGTGGTGTCCGGGATCGTCATCTTCTGCGGCAGCGTGTGGCTGCTGCTGACGATGGTGATGGGCGCTCGGCTCGCCTACTTCGTGTCGGCCTCGCTGTTCCTCGGCTTCGTCCTGATCATGGGTGTGGTGTGGTCGGTAAACCCCCTGGGGCCGGTGGGCAAGCTCCCCCAGTGGGACCCGGTCGCCATCGCCGAACAGGCCTCCGAGATCGACTTCGGCCCCGCGGCCGACTACCCAGACGAGCCCTGGCGAGCTCCGAACCAGGAGGACGCGGTCGAGACCTCTGAGGCGGCCGAGCTCGGCACCGACGCCGTCGACTACCTCGACGGCGAGATCCAGGAGCAGAACGTCAAGAGCTTCCAGGCAGCGGCCGACGCGGCTCCCAACGCCGATTCTCTGAGGTTCTTCGAGCAGGGCGGCGAGCTCTACGGGGCGGTGCGGCTGGAGCCGCTCGAAGGCAAGGAAGGGACCCCCGTGATCACGGTCATGAAGCGAGACTTCGGCAACCCGCTCGGCCCGGCCCGATCCATCACGCTGGGGACCTTTCTGCTACTGGGCGTGCACTTGTTCGGGCTCAGCCGTGCCGAGCGCAAGGCGAGCGCCTTGGCCGCCACGAGAGGGGACTGATGACGAAGCTTCGATGGGCGGCACTGTTTCTCTTGCTGCTGCCCGCCTGTACCGGCCGTGGCATCAACGCCGGCGAGGAGGGCGGGCTGGCGTTCATCGCGCTTGCCGCGACGCTGGTTTTGGGCTGCGCCATCCTGTGGTTCATCCTCGGCCGCGAGGAGTAACCGGCCGCAGTTGCCTTAGATCGGTTTTGAGCGTCGCAGCGCGCAGTTTTTTGTTGACGCTAGGACGGTCAACACCCGATTAGCCGTGGCGGGAGGCGATCAGGGTTGCGAATCCCTCGGCGATGCGCTGCGCCTGGCGGTGGTAATGCCGGTCGTGTCGCGCGGTGACGGCCACGAGCTCCGCGCCGTCCACGCCCAACTCCGTTAGCTCGCCGCCGTCGCTCGCCACCCAACCCGCCACCAGCTCCTCGGTGACTTCGGGGTGGAACTGGAGCCCATAGGAGCTCCCGGAGCGAAAGGCGAGCGGTGCCCGGCCCGGAACCTTTCCTGCGACGATCGCCTCGGCCCCCGGTGGCGCCTCGAAGGCGTCCGAGTGCCACAGAAACTGCTCGCTCTCGCCGGGCGAGCCCAACAGGGGGTCATCCATCACCACCTCGGCCTCGAACCAGCCGATCTCGTGACACGCACCCGCCAGCACGCGGCCCCCGAGTGCGTGCGCCACCAGCTGACCTCCCAGGCAGATACCGAGCACCGGGATCTGGTCCTCGTGCGCCTTCTGGATCACGGCAACCTCGTCCGTGAGCCAGGGAAACTCGGCGGCGTCGTGGCAGCCCATCTCACCTCCGAGCACAATCACCCCCGCGCAACTGGCGAGAGCGGTTGAATCGAGGCCGTCGGGAGCCGGCACCACTTTCACCTCGAGGCCGGCTTCGGAGAGAAGGGGGCCGAGGCGGGCCAGGGGGGCGGTGGGTTGTTGCTGAACGCACAGGACGACGGGGTGCAGCGCTAATCCTCCGGCGTGACGTACGCCGCCGAGAGGCCCCCGTCGACCAAGAAGGTCGAGGCGGTCACATAGGAGGACTCGTCCGAGGCCAGAAACAGTGCTGCCTGGGCGATCTCGCGGGCGCGCGCAAGACGGCCCAGCGGGAGGTGCACTTCACGGCGGGCGCGCGCCCCAGGATCGCTGTCGAACAGACGCGTGAGCAGCGGCGTCTCCACAGGGCCCGGGCACAGCGCGTTGACCCGTACGCCGCGGCGGGCAAACTCGACGCCCATCTCCCGGCTCATCGCCAGCACCGCGCCCTTGGAAGCCGTGTACGCCACCTGTGAGGTGGCCGAGCCCATCAGCGCCACGAACGAGGCGACGTTGATGACCGAACCGCCGCCGCGCTCGAGCAGGTAGGGAATGCCGTACTTGCAGCAAAGGTAGACACCGGCGGCATTGACATCCAGCACCTTGGACCACATCTCGCGCGGCGTCGACAGGACCGATTCATCACCCGCCGGCATGATTCCGGCATTGTTGTAGAGGACGTCGATCCCCCCGTAGCGCTCCGCCGTAACTCGATACATCTCCTTGACACCGTCCTCGTCGGAGACGTCCGAGCTGAAGAAGAACGCCTCGGAGCACTCCTCGGCGGTCTCCTTGCCCGCGACTTCGTCGACGTCGGCGATGCACAGCCGCGCTCCTTCATCGGAGAACAGCAGGGCGGCCTCCCGCCCGATGCCTGCGGCGGCCCCCGTTATCACGCACACCTTTCCTTCCAACCGGCCCATCAAGCTCCCCCGCTCCTTTTCGAACTCGCCCCGACCCTCGCCTCTGCCACCAGGGCCTCAAACAGTCTGCGGTCTTCGGACACCTCCGGATGCCACAGGACGCCGAGAGCGGAGCCGTCGCGCAACTCGATTGCTTCGACGAGCCCGTCTTCGGCCCACGCAACCGCCTGCAACTCTGCCCCGAGATGCCGGGGCCCCTGGTGGTGGTGCGAATGAACCGGCGCGCGCTCTCCCAAGAGCCGACCCAGCGAGCAGTCCGGAGCGATGGTGACATCGTGCTCGGCGAGTTGCCCGGGCCGTTCGAGGTGAAGGGTGCCGGGGAGGTCCTGATCGAGGTCCCCGCCCAGCACCACGTTGAGGAGCTGCATGCCGCGACAGATTCCAAGCAAGGGCGTTCTCGACTCCAGGGCGGCCTTCATCAGCGCCACCTCGGAGGAGTCCCGTTGCGTGCGGGCGCCGACGATGTCCGGCTCGGGGCCGGCCCCATAGAGGGCCGGGTCGAGGTCGGGACCTCCTGAGAAGATGATGCCGTCGAGAGCGGCCACCGTCTCGACGGCCGCATCCTCGCTGGGCGGCAGCAGCAAGGCCCGCCCTCCGGCTTGCTGTACCGCTACGACATACCCAAAGGGGAGCAGCGCGGCCTCAGTCGACCACACCCCCCAGCGCGCATGGTCGACATAACAGGTGATTCCGATGAGCGGTCTCAATCACATCCCCCGGGGACCAGGCGGCGCCGGCGGCGCCGTGGCAAGAGTGCCCGCATTGTCGCCGGTGCGGTTGCGCTTGGCAAGCGTCCGTCCCATCCCATAGGCTGCCGAGCATCAGCGACCGGTGAATCGCCGGCGTCGCTTCTGAAGAAGGGGTGGGGCTTGGATTCCTCTAAAACGCTAGCCGTCAAGGATCTAGAAGAGATGGTGCACGCAGGGGACATCGACACGGTCCTGTGTGTGTTCGTCGACATGCAGGGGCGCTTCATGGGAAAACGGGTGACGGGCAACTATTTTCTCGACGAGATATTGGGCGACGAGGGCCTCCACGCGTGTCTCTACCTCGTGACGGTGGACATGGACATGGAGCCCCTGCCCGGCTACGAGTACGCCAATTGGGAGACCGGCTACGGCGATTTCCGCATGGTCCCGGACTTGCTCTCACTTCGAGTGATCCCCTGGCTCGAGAAGACGGCGCTGGTTATCTGTGACCTTTACGGCGAACACTCGGAGGAGGAGGTGGCCGTTTCGCCACGTCAGATTCTGAAGCGCCAGATCAATCGCGCGAAGGAGATGGGGTACAGCTTCGGAGCAGCCACCGAGCTCGAGTTCTATCTCTTCAAGGACGCCTTCGACGACGCCAACGCGCGCGGCTACCAGAATCTAACCCCACATTCTCCCTATATCCAGGACTACCACATCCTCCAGACGACCAAGGATGAATGGGTCATCCGTCAGATCCGAAACGGCATGGCGCAAGCAGGAATTCCGGTGGAATTCTCCAAAGGAGAGTTCGGGCGCGGTCAGCACGAGATCAACATCCACTACTCGGATCCACTCGAAACCTGCGATTGGCACTCGATCTACAAGAACGGAGTCAAGGAGATCGCCGCGCTCAACGGTGTCTCGGTGACGTTCATGGCAAAGTGGTCGATGGCGGAGGCGGGATCCTCCTGTCACATCCATTCCAGTGTCTGGGATGCAGACGGCTCACGCTCATTGATGTGGGACTCAGACGACAAGGATCACATGTCCGAGACGTTTCGCCACTACCTCGGCGGGTTGATGTCGACGGCGCGCGAGATGACATGGATGTTCGCTCCCAACGTCAACTCGTTCAAGCGCTTTCAAGCCGAGTCTTGGGCCCCCACTGCCATCGCCGTGGGCGCGGACAACCGCACCTGTGGCTTTCGCCTCGTGGGAGAGGATCAGGGCTTCCGCATCGAATCGCGCATCCCCGGAGCCGACGTCAACCCCTACCTTGCCTTTGCTGCCACCATCGCCGGCGGCTTGCACGGCATCACCAACAAAGTCGAAGCTCCCGCCGTGTTTCGAGGCAACGCCTATGAAGCGGCCGAGCTCGACAGAGTGCCCACCTCCCTGCACGAAGCGGTGGATGCGTTCGCCGGCAGCGAAGTAGCGCGCGACGCATTCGGTGAATTTGTGTTCAAGCATCTGCTCAACACCGCGCGCCAAGAACAGTCGATCTTCGACAACCAGGTCGTGACGGACTGGGAACTTCAGCGTTACTTCGAGCGTTGTTGAGGTGAGCGATCGACTGCTTGAAGAGCTGTTCGAGTTCCTGCGTATCCCGTCGATATCGACCGGCGGAGGAGACGCGCAAGCCCTAAAGGAAGCCGCCGAGTGGATCTGCGCGCGCATCACCGATGCAGGAGGAACCGCTTCACTGCGAGGTGGTGGCGACAACCCCGTGGCCGCGGGCGAGCTGGCGTCTTCTCGCAACGGTGCACCCACCGTGCTCATCTATGGTCACTACGACGTTCAGGGCGTCGACCCGATCGACGAGTGGAGCTCGGATCCGTTTGCACCCGAGCTACGCGACGGACGTATCTACGCGCGCGGAGCTTCGGACGACAAGGGCAACTTCTTGCCGCTGCTCCACGTCGCCTGCAGCCTCGCTCGCGATGGAGACCTACCGGTAAACGTGCGCGTGGTCGTCGAGGGTGAGGAAGAGGCGGGAGGTGCCACCGTCGCGGAATGGTTTCAGAACGATGAGCGAGGTGCCGATGCGGCGATCGTTTTCGACTCTGACATGGTCGATCAAGACACACCTGCGATCACCATCAGTGTGCGAGGCATCGTCTCGGTGCGTCTGAGAGTGCGTACGGCCCACCGGAACCTTCACTCGGGGATGTACGGGGGCTCGGTTCTCAATGCGGTCCATGCGCTGCACAAGATGCTCGCCGGCGCCCTGCCACATCCGTCGGGACGCCTGCCCGAGGAGCTGCGCGCGGGCGCGGTGCCTCCCTCGGAAGAAGAGATTGCGTCGTGGGAGCTCCTGCCTCCGGGCGACGCGGTGTTGTCCGAGGTCGGGGGACGTCCCCTCGACGATCGCTCGGGGGCCGAGTACTACCTTCGCAACGGGTCCGACTCCTCGCTCGACGTCAACGGGATCTACGGCGGTGATCCCGACAACGCCCGCACGATAGTTCCGGCAACCGCGCGCGCCAACCTCACGATGCGCCTGGCACCCGGCCAGGATGCGCCCGAGATGGGAGCGCGTCTCGAGAGCCTGCTGCGTTCGGGAGCGCCTGCGGGGGCAGAAGTCGAGATCGATATGGTCGCGGCGGCCCCGGCACTATTCGATCCCGCCTCCGAGCCGTTGGCACGCGGACGAGAAGCCATCGCACAAGCGACCGGCAAGCCGGTGGCGCTGGTGCGCTCGGGTGGATCGATCCCGATACTCGCCTTGTTCGCACAGCGAAACATCCAAACTATCGTTTCGGGCTTCGCCCTGTCCGGGGATCAAATCCATGCTCCCGATGAGAGCTATCGCGTCGACAGCCTCAGGCTCGGTGAACGCGCCTCGCGTGAGCTCTACGCGGCTCTCGCAAAGCTGGACCCGGATAAGTATCAATCCGCTCGGCGTAAGTAGAGATTTTCTCCCGACCCACGTGCTCAAAGCGCGCAGCGCGCTCCTGGGTCCGGAATCCGTACTCGGGCGCGCTCAGCGCGCGATTCACTACCTCGTTAGCGAGAGGGCCGGCTCCCCTTGCGGCGCACCGCGAACGCAGACAGCGCCTCCAGCACCACTCTGTGAGCAGCCATCGCAGTAATACCGGCGTGGTCGTAGGGCGGTGACACCTCGACGACCTCCATGCCGGCGAGGTCCTTCTCGAGTGCCAACCGCCTGACCGCGCGCAACAACTCCCGTGTCGCCATGCCCCCTGGCTCGGGGGTGCCGGTTCCGGGCGCAAAGGCCGGATCAAGAACGTCGATGTCTACCGACAGGAAGAGCGCCGAGGCTCCGGAGATCTCCTCGAGCACGACGTCTATCACCGGCTCGATGCCGCGCTGGATCACCTCTTCCATGGGATACCAGCGAACTCCGGCAGCGCGTGCCCACTCGAACTCTTCGGGAAAGGGCCAGTAGCCACGCAGTCCGACCTGTACGAGGCGCCGCCCGGGGATGACGCCGTCGTCGACGAGATGGCGGAACGGGGTGCCGTGCGACCACTTGACGTCCCAGATCTCGGTGGCGGTGTCCGCATGGGTATCGAACTGCACAACCGCGATGTCGGGATCATGAGCGGCGACCGCGGCGATGTCGGGATAGGCGATCGAGTGGTCGCCCCCTAGCACGATCGTGATCGGCCCCGCCTCGAGCACGGCCGCGACCGTGGCTTGCAGCGCCTCGAGGCTCGCGACACCGTTTCCCGGAAAGACCGGGGAGTCACCGTGGTCGACGATGACCAGCTCGGAGAAGGGATCGACGGAGAGGTCCATGTGCCACGCCGCAGGCTCACCGCCTCCGTCGACTGCGAGGCGGATCTCGCGGGGGCCGAAACGGGTACCGGGGCGGTGCGAGACCATGTCGTCGATCGGGGCCCCCACGATCGCCACGTCGGCGGCTCCGAGCTCGGCCGCATCGAGCACCAAGGGGACCTTCTGAAAGGTGGGTCCTCCCGAGTAGGCGGGCTCGGAGGGACGATTGACCAGCATGGCCTCATCCTGTCAGAGCCCGCTCAGCAGGTCGGGATTTGGCGCCGCCCACACCAGTTGTACAGTCCGGGCGTGGCCACCATGGTGACTCTGCACGCCCATCCCGACGACGAAGCGATCGCCTGCGGCGGAACGATCGCAAAAGCCGTGGCCGAGGGCCATCGCGTCGTGCTGGTGGTCGCCACCAAGGGCGAGAACGGCGAGGTCCCCGAGGGCTTCCTGCGTCCCGGGGAGACGCTGGCCGAGCGGCGGGTGAAGGAACAGGAGGAGGCGTGCCGCATCCTCGGTATCGCGCGGCTGGAATGGCTCGGCTACATCGACTCGGGCATGATGGGAACGCCTGAGAACGATGTCCCCGAGTCCTTTTGGAGCGCCGATGTCGAAGCCGCGGCCGCCCGACTGACGGCGATCCTCGAGGAGGAGGACGCCGCCATCCTCACCCACTACGATCCCGCCGGGACCTACGGGCACCCGGACCACATCCAGTGCCACCGCGTCGGCCTGAAAGCGGCGGAGCTGGCGGGAACAGCACGCCTCTATGAGTCGGTGGTGAACCGGGACCACATCAAGGACACCCTGTCCCGGCTCTCCATCGAGGAACTCCAGAAGCTGCAGGAGGGTGGCATGGACCCTGCCGAGCTCGATGAGCTAGGCGTGCCCGCGTCCGAGATCACGACCTCGGTGAACGTGCGCGACTATCTCGGCCTCAAGCGCTCGGCGATGGCGACGCACGCCAGCCAGATCGCCGACACTTCCTTCTTTCTGGCCATGCCGCCCGAGTTCTTCGAGCTGTCCTTCGGCACCGAGTGGTTCATCCGCCGGGGAGAAGATAGAACGGAGACCAGCCTGTTCGAAGGGATCTGACGTGGACGAGATGACTCCTGCAGAGACGAGGGAATTTCTGCGCGCCGGCACCCGCACCGGTAAGCTCGCCACGGTCTCCGCCGACGGGAGCCCTCACGTAGCCCCGATCTGGTTCGAGCTCGACGACGACGGCAACCTGTTCTTCAGCACCGGCGAGAACACGGTCAAGGGCCGAAACCTGCGGCGCGAGCCTCGCTTGACGCTGTGCGTGGACGACGAGAACCCGCCCTTTGCCCACGTGGTATTGCACGGCGTCGCTGAGATCTCCGAAGACCTCGGCGACCTTCTGGCGTGGTCGACCAAGATCGGCGGGCGCTACATGGGCGCGGATCGGGCAGAGGAATTCGGACGTCGCAACGCGGTCCAGGGAGAGCTGCTGGTACGCGTGACACCGAGCAAGATCGTCGCCCTGCGCAACATCGCCGACTGAGCATCTGGTGGGGGTGGCGCTCCTCCCCTCAAGCCCCTGCACTTGCGATGAGTTTTGCTCCGCCGGGCCGTCTTATGGGGCAGTGGGTCAACTCAGGCCGGGATCCGATCGACTGGGGTCCCGATCGACCGGGATCCGACGAAAGGAGACAAGAGATGAGAAAGCTGATCGTGGGCACCTTCTTGACCCTCGACGGGGTCATGCAGGCCCCGGGCGGACCTGGAGAGGACGACGACGACAGCTTCGCGCACGGTGGCTGGTCGGTGAACTATTGGGACGACCAGATGGGTCAGGTTATGGGCGAGGCGATGAGCACGCCGTTCGACCTCATCCTCGGACGCAAGACCTACGACATCTTCGCCGCACATTGGCCGCACGCCTCGGACGATGACGGCGCCAAGCCATTGAACGACGCCACCAAGTACGTCGCGTCGCGGAATAATCCGAAACTGGAGTGGAGCAACTCGGTCCTGATCGAGGGAGACGCGGCTGAAGGCATCGCGGCGCTCAAGCAGGGAGATGGGCCAGAGCTGCAGGTGCATGGCAGCGCGAACCTGGTCCAGACGCTGCTGCACCACAACCTGATCGACCAGTACCGGCTGTGGGTCTTCCCTCTCGTCATCGGGTCCGGCAAACGCCTGTTCGCCGATGGCGCCATGCCCTCCGGGCTGAAGCTCGTCGACAGCACGGTTTCCACCACGGGTGTCGTGATGGGTACGTACGAGCCGGCAGGCGAGATCGTCACCGGATCGTTCGCGCTGGACTGACCACGCAAAGGATGACCCCATGAACACGGTATTGTCGAAAGACGGTACCCCCATCGCGTTCGATCGGTACGGTGACGGACCGCCACTCATCTTCGTCGACGGCGCAACCGCCGACCGCTCGATGGATGCCTCCCTGGCGACCGTCCTGGCGCCCAACTTCACCGTCTATGCCTACGACCGGCGGGGCCGCGGCGACAGCGGGGACACGCCGCCCTTCGCGGTCGAGCGCGAGATCGAGGATCTCGACGCGATCATCACCGAAGCCGGCGGATCGGCGTTCGTGCTCGGTCACTCCTCCGGTGCGGTCCTTGCCCTCCGGGCCGCGGCCAGCGGTCTCGCCATCTCGAAGCTGGCCGTCTACGAG
>JALZJN010000248.1 GCA_030859735.1 Actinomycetota bacterium | reverse complement strand
CAGCCAAGCCGCTCGTGCGACGGAGTCGACCGTGGGTGGGCGATCGCTACGGACCAGGTGGCGAGCGGTGATCACGTCGAGGGCCAACGGGGGACCGTCAGCGAGTGGAGTTGTCGCGGCTCGGGCGCGTAAGACATCGGAGACTACCGCCACCCCTAGGAGATCTCCCAGCAAGCCAGGAGGCACTGTGCGGCGCACCCCCAAGGTTAGTCCTTTCACTTTTGGCTCCGACGTGCGCACCACGAACCGATAGGCGAACTCCTCGATCGTGCGGTTCGGGGTGGTGAGATCGACGCACCCGGTACCGAGATCCTGGGAAAAGGCGGCCGGGTTGCTGGTGAGATCAGCCGGCTCGGGAGCGCGAGGTGGTGCATCGTCGCAGTGGCAATCGTCATCCACGCCTTCAACGCCCTCGAGGTCGAGCACTAACAGCACGGTCAGCGGCAGCCGGTGTCCGTCGTCAAGAGGTATCAGTGCCGGTCCCCTCCCGGTCACGCGCCCCTCGGCTCGTTCCAATTGGTCGGCGGGCCATGGCACCGAGAAATAGCCACCCGTTTGAGTCTCAGTGATCACCACCGGTACGGGCTCAACTCCGGCGGCGGCCCCATGCGGCACGCCCCAAATGATGACGGGAAGGTGTGCTGGAACAGCACGCCCTTGTATGTCCACCACACGGCCCGACAGTACGGCCCGAACTCCGAGAGCCGGGTCATCGGCGGCGGTAATGGTCCGTCGTTCCACGGTGGCTACTCGGAGTCGCTGCACTTTCGCTGCCTTGTCGAGCGTCAGGCTGCGACTGGCGACTCTTGTCCCGTCAGGCGCCGAGACCACCAGTTCGAGGGGACCGACCGGGTCGCCCTCGCCGCCCACCGCGAGACGGAAACTGCCGCTCGTATCCACGCGTGCGGTGCCGGCGGCCGGAATCGTGATCGAGGTCGGCGGAGTTCCTTCGCCTACAGCGACTCGACGGAACATGCTGGCATCAACGCCGTATCCAGCGGTACTGGTGTCGCCGGTACGACGGGTGGAGGTGACGGTCCCTTCGACTACGAAATCAGACATGTGGGTCTCCGAGCTCGGCACAGCGCGCAGGACCGAGCCTTTCTGAACGATTCTCGCTCAGTTTGAGGGATCATCCCAAAGCGATGTCACGGTTCCGTCACGGTTCCGTCACGCCCTCCGTTGCCTCGTAACTAGACCCGTCGCCCAATTCACGGATTCTGCCAATAACCGGGCGGGCCAGACTCGAACCTGATCGGGTCCGCCACAGCGGTCCTTGTCATGCAGCGCGATATATCCCTCTGCCACGTCGTGCCGCCCCGGGCCTCCTCTTCCTGCCAAAACGGGCGGGAAGCCGGAGGGAGCACATTGCGTGAAGGGATAACGCCCCGACTACTGGCAGGAGATGAGAGTGAAGTTTCTGGATATTCAGCCAGCGTTCGATTTCATCGAGCTCGTAACGAACGTGCCGACCGATTCGAATCGATGAAGGTCCAATGCCCCGGTACCTCCAGTCATACATCGTCTTAACCGGAACCTGCAGCAGTTCAGCCAGTTCCTTCACTGACAGGAGCGGTCTTCGCCCGGGGTGCTTATTGATGCCGTACCCGCTGCGCGGTGCGGGGTGAGAGCGAGTCATCAGAACTCCATCCACCACCCGCAGATGACACAGAGCGCGTAGGCGCGATAGGCGCGGTCGCCTTGCTCGAACCCACGCAGCTCCATTTCCTCACTGCAATAGGGGCACTTAGCGGACCCTCGCATTGCCCAATCATCTCGGTCGGAGCTCCACACCAGACCTAGCTCCGTGAGCGCGTCAAACTCTTCGAGGCCGCCTGCGTCAGAGCCTTTGACCCAATCCCACAAGGAATTAAGCAGCATCTGATCCCTCCGAACACCCTCGGTTGACCTGCAGTCGTTCTTGTCGCGCTCTAACCATCCCATCCTTGCGCGCGGCGATGATCCCATCGGCTCGACCGTCGTGCTTCTCGGCCGGGGCCACGAAGTCGATCCCCATATGGAGTCGCTCCTCGTTGTAGTAAATGACGAACGCGTCCGCGTCGGAGACGAGCTCGATTGGGTTGGAGTAGGACCCGTGGTAGAGGCGCTCGCCCTTGATCGTGGCGAAGAAGCTCTCGATGGTCGCGTTGTCGGCCGGCGTTCGCGGTCGCGAGAACATTTGCGTGATGCCGAGGTCGTAGAAGAAGCGGCGGATCGTCTTCGAACGCATCTGCGGTCCCCGGTCCGACAA
This sequence comes from Actinomycetota bacterium, assembly GCA_030859735.1. Classification (GTDB taxonomy): domain Bacteria; phylum Actinomycetota; class CADDZG01; order CADDZG01; family WHSQ01; genus JACDAL01. Next base: position 2,263 of record JALZJN010000248.1, on the reverse strand, counting down.
CGACTTCGGCATCTTTGAGTCGATGCCCAGAAGCCCTTCATTGGCGAGCGCCTTGTCGAAGACATCCTTGACGTCGTCGGAGGTCGCCGAAGGCCGCACCGCGTGGCCGACGATCTTGCGGCTGAACATGTCGATGATCGCGATCAGATACCAGAACGAATCTCCGACGCGGCAATAGGAGATGTCCCACGCCCAGATCTCGTTGGGGGCCTCGACCGCAGTCTCGGGCTTGGACGACCTGGGCCGACCGGCCCGTCCCTGGAACCGGCACACGAGGGCCACCGATCTCAGCACCCGCAGCACCGTCGACTCCGACACGAACGCCACAGCCGTGCGGGACAGGTGATGCGCGAGCTTGCGGTGGGCCTTGTCGGAGTTGTCCTCGTCGCGCGCCGCATCGATGATCGCCTGGCGTTCCTGCGCGGTGATCTGGTGCGGCGTGGTCTTGGGCACCGGCGGGACATCGGTGACGTCATCGACGGTGAGGGTCTTCGGGTCGCGGCCCGCAAGCCAGCGGTGGAACCGACGGGGCTGGAGCATGAGCACCTCGCACGCCTGCACGATCGAGAAGCCGGCGTCCTTCGCCTCGGTGATGGCGCCGACGAGCGCGAGCTTGACCTCCGCGGGCAGCCGCGTCCCGCGGATGGCGCCGGTCAAGCCCAGCCGGATTTTTTTCGTAACAGGGTGTTCTCGATCGACACTTCCTTGAAGGCCTCTTCGAGGCGCGAAACCTCGGCCTTCAATCCCTCCTTCTCCTGGTCTTTGGGGTTGCGACCGGGACCCCTTCTGAGTTGCGCGAGCGCGCCGTCCTTGACCTGCGCGCGGATGCGCGCCAGCTGCGATGAGTCGATGCGCCAGCGCCGCAGCACATCCGCCACCTTGGCGTCCTTGGCCGACGCCTCGATGAAGATCTGCCACTTGTCCTCGGCCGACAGCCGGCGTCTCCGGCGCGGTTGCTCCTGGTCCATCGTTGCCCTCCTCCCCGGGTGTGTACCACCCGTGTCTGGAGGGTGTCAGGAGGGGTCCCGATACTGACGGATTTCCGGGGCGGTTCTGGGTCAGAAGCTCAGACGCAAGACGAAGATCCGTCCTCAGCAGTTCTGGTTGGGGACACAGCTCGCGGGCCGCAGCGTCACGCTGTGGATCGACACCAAGACGGTGCACGTGAGCCTCGATGGACAGAGGCTCAAGACGCTGCCGTCGCGCATGTCGGAGCGGGACCTCGAACGGCTCAGAAGGGCCGGCGCCAGAGCCGCGGGGCCACCGCCGGCACTGCCCTCGTCTCGCCGGCTTGCGCCCGGGGACGCGCTCGAGGTCGAGCGGGTCGTCAATGCCTGTGGGCTCGTGGGACTGGGAGGCAAGCGCTTCGGTGTCGGTTCGCCTCTGGCAGGACAGCGCGTGACCCTGCGCCTCGAGGGAGAGCTCCTCCACGTCGTGTCCGATGGCGTCCTGGTGCGCAGCATGGCGTCACCGCTCGACTCAGGCAATCTCTCTCGGCTGTGGGGTGCCCGGGTCGCGGAACCTCCGCCTCCACCGGCCACCGAGCCGCCACGGGTGAGGCGTCGGGTTTCTAGTCGGGGGGCGATCTCGGTTGCGGCGCAGCGGCTCCAGGTCGGTATCGTGCACGCCCACAGAGTCGTCACGGTTAAGCTGCACGACGACGTCTTCCGAGTGATCGATGACAACGGGGAGGTCCTCAAGGTCGCTCCCCGCACGAGCAAGAAGGAGGTGATCCAGCTCAAGGCCCACGGCCGCGATGTCCGAGGTGGTGGCTAGAAACTGCACAGGATCAAGTGACACTGTTTCGCCCAACATCAAGTGAACCTAGACAGTCTGGGAAGCGCGTGTCCGACTCCGCTTGATGCTGTGCACTGTGACTTCACTTGATGCTGTGCACTTCGGCCGCGAAAGCCGAAGTGACGAACTCCAACTCGGGTTCGCTTCCGACGTCGGTCGTCGCGCGGAGGGAGCGGAAAGTGGCCCTGGTCGAGCTGAGTGTCGTGGAGCAGCGCTATCACGCAGTCATGGAGGTCCTCGCCGGCATGTCGGTCACCGAGGTTGCCGGGCGCTATGGCGTGCACCGCAACTCAGTGCATGAGTGGATGCGCCGCTATGAGTGAGGAGGCATTGCGGCTCTCGCCGATCGCTCCCATCGTCCCGGCCACCACCCCTGGCAGATCGCAGCCGAGATCGAGGCAGCGATCTGCGAGCTGCGCCGGGCACATCCGCGCTGGGGTCCCCGCCGCCTGCAGCACGAGCTCGG
>JALZJN010000244.1 GCA_030859735.1 Actinomycetota bacterium | reverse complement strand
ACACAACGGAGCCAGTCTGCTCAAAGGCGGGAAACTCTTTCTCGCGGCCGACGATTCGACCGAGGCATACCGGGCGGGCGAGATCGCTCAGACGGTGCGAATCGGCCTCGGCCCAGGCAAGGGCGAGGCCCTTCCCTGGCGTTTCGTGGTCCCCGGCAACCGGTACGCCTCTCGGCGCAGCTAGTTACTGAGAACCATCCGTAAGGACTAACTTCACGCGCGGAAGTCCAAGAGAAAAGCCCCCTGTGCAGGGAGAATGTAGCTGTCCAAAGCGCCATTCCACCCCACCAGGAGGCATCTCTCAGGTGAGCATAAACCAGGCCGCGCGCGCCTTTTCGGTTTCCACCACGGATCGCAACCTCACTGCCCACGCGGGCGCGGTCCTGATCCGGGCCGCGGCTCACGCAGTCGGTCTCGGAACCGCGATCGCAGCACACCTGCACCTCAAGAAGCGAGCCCGGGGGCTGAGTGAAACCGAGTCCATCCTGGCCATGGCGGAAGCCGTGGCGCTGGGAGCGACCTGCCTCGACGACCTCGCGATCGCGCGCGCCGATCACGCCCAGGAGGAGCTGCGAGGCTTCGCCGTTCCCGCGCCCCAGACCGCCGGCAGCTTCCTCAAGCGCTTCACCCTCGGCCACATCCGCCAGCTCGACAAGACGCTTAGGGTCGTGCATCTGCGCGCCTTCGAGCTTCTCGGGGTCAAGCAGGGCCAGAGTGTGACGCTCGACTTCGACTCCACCTACATACGCTCCTACTCGTCGCGCCGCCAGGGCGCCGATCCGACCTGGACCAAGCGCTACACCCTGCACCCGCTGCTGTGCTTCGTTGCAGAGTTTGGGACCTGCCTGCACGCCAAGCTGCGACGCGGCAAGGTTGCGTCCTCAACGGGGATCTCGTCCTTTGTCGACGAGTCCCTGAGGCGAATCCCGATCGGCGTGCGCATCAGGGCCCGTTTCGATTCCGGCTTCTATGACTCCAAGCTGTTCGCCAAGCTGGAGGCAAAAGGCGTCACCTATCTGTGCGGCGTGCCGCTCATACCTCGTCTGACCAGCGTGATCAGGGAGATCCCGGATGCTTGCTGGACGCCGTGCCTCGACAAAGAGGAAGGTGAGGTCGCCGAGTTCGGCTACCGCATGGCGCACGACAAGGTCTTTCGCCGTTACGTCGTCAAGCGCATCCCGGTCAACGTCGGCGAGCAGCTGGAGATCGAGAGCGCGGGTTATCACCACTGGGTGCTGGTGACCAACGACCACGCCGCCGACCCGGCAACGCTCGAATCCGAGCACCGCCACAAGGCTCAGGTGGAGTCAGGCATGCGGGAGCTCAAGGAGAACTTCGGCCTGGACGTGTTGCGCAAACACGGCTTCATGGCCAACTGGGCGTGGCTGCTCATCGTCGCCACCGCGCTCAACCTGACGCGCTGGTCGCAGCTTCTCGGATCACTCGATGCAGACGGGGACATGCGCGCCAAGCGGCTCCGCTACCGCTACCTCAACGTCCCTGCGTTGCTGGTCCGATCGGGGCGTCGTCTCGTGCTCAAGTTGCAACGCAGCTACCCGCTGTTCGATCGGTTCGTTGCCGCGCTCACGTGCTTGCAGTCTCTGCCGTTGCCGGCGGGCTGACGTTCCGAAAACACACGAACGATTGCCCGAGGGGTTGGGCCTGTTCAGCGCTTGCCAATCTCGGGGCCAGGTCGACCTCGGCTGTCGCATGAGGAGCTGCTGCGCTCCCGTTGGGCCAACCTGCACGGCAGTCGGCCGACGAACGGCTAATCTCGACGTCATTCCGAACTAATCGAGGGATTTGGGTAACTAGTCTCCGAGACCCACCGTTCGGCGGGTGTTTCGGGTGCTGTTGCAGCTGAAATGATCCTTACCGAGCAAAGAGGCGGCACCGACGAGGAGAATCTGACCGGGGGTCCGGTTTCGGCGGCCCGCTTCGATGGATCTTCTTTCCGCGACCTTCAGGTGTCGTTTGACGCACCCTTGCGGGTCACAGAGTGCACCAGACCGGTTTGAAATCTCGAACCAGGCCGGATTCGACCTACCAAGTGGGGCCCGACAACCTCGCTCCTTAGGCGCCCGGTTTTCGGCCGAGTCGGTACACCACCAGAGCGGCATCCCGATTCTTGGCGTGTAACCCCCCGAGCGGGACTGCGTCCAAGTCACCGAGCGGGCGAAAACAGCCCCAAGAAAACGGAGGAAACACGTGTACGAGTTCGCAATCGTTGTGCTGCTCGGTATCGGCACGTTCAAGCTGGTCGACATGGTTGGCGAGTACCTCAACTTGTCGAAGATCACGACGCTCTTCACGATCGTCGTCGGTGTGTTGGTTGCATGGGCGCTCGACTTCTCCCTGTTTGCGCAGTGGGACGTCGCGGTTCGCTCGGACCTCATCGGTTACGTCGGCACCGGTCTCATGATCGCCGCCGCCGGTTACGCCGCACCCAAGGTCTTCGAGCACGTCGCCGAGGTACTCGGCCGGCCACGCTCGACCGACCACATCAAGGCTGCGTAGCACCCCCACCCCCCCAAACGGGTGGACGAGGGGCCCCTTCGGGGGCCCCTCGTTTGTGTTGTGGCTTGTGAGCGCAAGAGTGCCCCAGCGGAGGCCGTCTCTCTTGTGTTCGATGCTCAATGCGGAGCAAGCTACGGCCGATACGACTAGGGCATGCCAAAACTCAGCGAGACTCAAAGACTCGAACAGGGGCTGACTTTTGTCCGCCTTTTCGGCGTTGCCTTTTCGGTGGCGGCAATCGTCACGACCACCGCTTGGCCGAGCTCGGTAACCGAGCGACTCGCTTGGATCACGGTCGTCTTCTTTGCTCTGGGAAGCATGACCATTTGGGGAGCCTCCGCCCGCCTTACGACCAACCAGGACCATTGGCGTCTGGGCCTGATCGCCTTCACCTTCGACGCCCTCATCATCTGCTCGATGGTCTGGATCTTCGCCTGGGAAACCCCCTACGTGACCTGGGCGCTGCTCATCCTCGTCCCGCTCGAGGGGGCCATTCGCTACCGCCTTCCGGGTGCACTCGCTGCGGGCGTCCTGGGGGCCGTCTTCTTCATCCCTCAAAGCCTGCATCGAGCGGAGCTGACCGGCGAGACCTTCGAGATGACGACCTACGTCTTCGCCGTGGGGCTCATGGGCCTGATGGCCGGAACCACCGGAGTCATGGCCGAGAACTGGAGAGTCCAGAAGGACGCATTCGAACGACAGGCCCTCCAGCTCGCCGAGGCCGATCGGATCAAGGACCGCTTCCTCGCGATCACGTCGCACGAGTTCAGAGGGCCTCTCACGGCGATAATCATGGGAGTCGACACCGTCAGCAAGCGGCGAGACCGCCTGACCCCGGAACAGCTCGACAGGCTCCTCGAGATGGTCTCAGGACAGGGCAATCAGCTGGCGCGCCTGGTCGACGACCTGCTCATTACGTCGCAGCTCCAGAACCATCAGGTCACTTTGCAGCCGGAGTGGTGCGATCTGCAGGTCACCATAGACAGGGCCGTCGATGCGGCGGCGTCTAAGCGCAGGGCCCATCAGCTCGAGGTCTACGTGGAACCGCTCACCTGTGTGCTCGACGAGGCCCGGGTCGGCCAGGTGGTGCGAAACCTGCTCGATAACGCCTACAAGTACTCCCCGGACCGCACGCGCGTGGCGATCACGGCCAAGGCCGAGAACGAGGGCATCTTCTTTCGGATCGCGGACGAGGGCCCGGGGCTCCCCGAGGACCGCAGGGAGGAGCTCTTCGAGGCATTCAGCCGGGTCCACGAGACCTCGATCGGCAAGGACGGAGTGGGCCTCGGCCTCTACGTGGTCAGCCAGCTGGTCAGCGCCATGGAGGGCCGCATCGATCTCAAGTCGTCTCGCAACGGGGCGATCTTCACGATTCATCTCCCCTGCGAGATGCGCCCGAGAGTAGCCGCATCGCTGGGACTCGTTGCGGCCGAGGAAGCGTCCGGCTGAGTCTTTCTTTGTGCGATAGAGCCCGGCTGGCGGGAGCTCTGGGCTTCGGTGAAGCTTCGCTGCACCTCGCCGAGCATGAGGCTCGGAATCCCGCCCTTCGGGCGGGCAAGTCTCTTGGCTTCGGTGAAGCTTCGCTGCACCTCGCCGAGCATGAGGCTCGGAATCCCGCCCTTCGGGCGGGCGAGACA
>JALZJN010000227.1 GCA_030859735.1 Actinomycetota bacterium | reverse complement strand
CGCCACGACGAGGGCGAAGACGTCGAGGCCTCGCAACGAGACCCCGTCGGGGAACAGCACCCGGCTCGCAAAAAAGACGGCAAGGTTGGCGATCACACCGACCACAGCGGCCGTCACCCCCGTGAGGGCGGCCCGGATCCTGGTATTCCCCGCCAGCAGCTCGATGTACGGGGCGAGCAGGAAGATGAACAGGAAGCACGGCAGAAAGGTGACGTAGGTCGTCAGCAGGGCGCCGAGCGTCCCGTAGAGCAGGGGATCGAAGCCGTCCGGCGCCTTGTTCCAGGCCCCCAGAAACCCCACGTACTGGGTGACCATGATGAGCGGCCCCGGCGTTGACTCGGCGAGCCCGAGGCCCTGCACCATCTGGTCTGCCGTCAGCCACCCGTAGTCGTTGACGGCGACGTTGGAGATGTAGCTGAGGACCGCGTACGCCCCGCCGAAGGTCACGAAAGCGGCCCCCGTAAAGAACAGGGCCTCCCGCACGAGCACGTCCTCCCCCCCGCGCCAGAGCCATATCGCCCCAACCGGCACAGCCCACAGAACCACGAAGGTGCCGATCAACCTCAGGTTGCGCAGCATCGAAGGCCGCGCGCTGGGACCGGTCCGGTCCACGGCCGACTCCCCCTCCGCCGCGCCGTGCCCCCCGCCCCGGAACGCCTGGGGCACGAAGCGTTGCAGGACCGCCCCGCCGATGGCGGCGGCGACCACTACCAGTGGAAACGGAACGGAGAGGAAGTACAGCGCGACGAAGGCCGCCACCGCGAAGCCCCACAGCGCCGCGTGTCCGAGCGCCCGCTTCCCTATGCGCATCACGGCCTCGACCACTATGGCAATGACGACCGGCTGCACGCCGTAGAGGAGACCCCTGATGGCCGGCACGTCCGAGTGGGCCACCGCGAGCCAGGAGAGCAGCAACAGAACGAAGATGGAAGGGATCACGAAGAACGAACCAGCCACGATGCCGCCCAGCGTCCCGTGCAGCCTCCACCCGATGTAGGTCGCCACCTGCTGGGCCTCGGGCCCCGGTAGGAGCATGCAGAAGTTGAGCGTCCTCAAGTACTGCCCCTCTGAGACCCACCGCTTCTCGTCCACCAACTCGCGGTGCATGATCGCGATCTGACCTGCAGGCCCCCCGAAGTTGATAAACCCGAGCTTCACCCAGAACCGAAAAGCCTCCCAGAACCCAACCGGCTTGGTCCTCTCCTCGTCAACCAATCTAATCTCCATAAATCGAGTGAAGAACGTACGCAGCGTAACCACGGTTACGACAAAAGTCAAGGCACTTATCCCCTCGACAGCAGTACGCCGGATCGGGGGTGAGTGATGTCAGGTGAGGTACGGCGTGAGCACCGGAAGAATCGAGCGAAGGATGTGCCGGTGGATGCCTTCAAGGGTTCCGAGGATCGGTTCGCCCCACAATCGTTTGTCTGTGCGCCCGCTGAAGCATACGTCGAAGGCCGCTGTGAAATTCATATGCACTTCCGCGCCGGTACTGTCGCGGGCGGGATAGCGGGCGACTGGTGCGCTGTTGTCAAAATTCCTCAAGAGGACTCGGACTTCCTCGTGACCGATGTTGTCGGGGACGAAATAGGTCAGGGTAGAGAGGTTGTTCAGACTGGCGGCATGGGGCAGCCGGTGTTTGTCCTCTCTGGAAAGCTGGTTCAGCTGCCAGAGTCGGTCGCTGCGGAACCCGTCCCCTCGCTTGTACGGTTGCAGTTCCTCAATGTATGCCTTAGCTCGTGGGCCGATGCCCCTCGTCATCCTGTCGAAGTTCTTTCTCAAATCGGGGTCGTCGGCGATGTCATTGGAGAAGATGGGAAACGCCGACTTTCCTTCGATGTTGCCAGGAAGCGGTCTTTCCTTGGTGTAGGCGAGGGCCAGTTCGAAGGCGAGGTTGTCGAGGGCAGCGCGAAGATTGTGGATGCAATCCCCAGCGATGAGGCTCAATCTGGCGGGGGGCGGCTTGAGGATGTCTGCCCACAGAACATTTTCGCCGCTCTCGGCCTCGAATTCAGTCCACAGTCTGTGCGGGCTTTCTTCGCGCCAGGCAGCGCGCTCCGCTTTAAGGCTCTCCAAATGGTGGAGCGCCCTATCGAGCCGCCGTTCGTGATGGTAGGTCACGGGCATGAGGAATAGAATGGAGGCGTTATGACAGGCAGGCGCGACAAGCCGCTCGTCCTCACTCGTCCGTTCTGATTTTGTAGCGGAACACGAACTCGTCCAAGTACGACTAAAGGTGCTTGGTCGAGACTTCGCGACAAACGCCTATTGCGCCGCGCTCCGCGTGAGATCGGAAGCCTTGGCCGGCTAGTGGTGCACCCACGCTTCGGGATCGCTCGTGAGTTGGACGATCTGGTCCGGGAGCTCGCCGTTTACGAGGTCGGCCAGGGTGACGGCCTCCAGGACGGTCCTCATGCTGGCGCGGACGGCGATCCAGACCTCCTGCAGGTGCTCGGCGGCGCCGGTGTACTCGACCGCTTCGGGCCACTC
>JALZJN010000220.1 GCA_030859735.1 Actinomycetota bacterium | reverse complement strand
AGACCGTCGCCCGCTACGTCAGCTTGCGCGACCTTGGAAGAGAGCTCGATGAGACGACGCGCGCCAGCATCGCCGGTCCCTATCTCTCAAAGATCGAGGAATGGGTAGAGCGCTCCAAGGGCGAAGTTCGCGCAGACAGGGTCCACGACAAGCTCCTTGCGATGGGTTACCAGGGATCCGAGCGCACGACGCGGCGGGCGGTGGCTCTCGCCAAGGAGGCCTACGAGCGCGGGCACCGACGCGTCTTCCGTCCCTGGGTTCCCGAACCGGGGCTGTGGTTCCAATGGGACTGGGGAACGGGCCCCTTAATCTGGGGAAACACACCTATGGTGCGCGTGGCTGGCATGGTCTCGCTTTCGAGTCATCATCCCTACCTGGGACAAGACCCTGCCTACGGTGATCGCATGTCTCGACGAGACCCTGAGAGCTTTCTCGGGAGTTCCGACCTACGCGCTCACCGATAACGAGAAGACGGTCACGACTACACACATCTGCCGCATCGCGGTCCGCCATCGCGACATCGTTGCTGCGTCGCGCCACTACGGCTTGGTGATCCATACCTGCACGCCGGCCGATCCCCAGACAAAGGGCGGCTCCGAGGCGAGTGTCCGCATCGCCAAGGCCGATCTCGTGCCCACCAACGAAAACCTGCTCGAGGCCTACGATAGCTTCGCAGAGCTCTCGGTGGCATGCCGGGAGGCGATGGATCGCTTCAACTCCCGCGAGCACCGCGAGACTCGGCGCATTCCCAACGACGCCTTAAGAGACGAGCGCCTGAGGCTGCACGTACCTAGTGAGCCGCACACCCTGGCATTCGGGCAGAGCCGCACGGTCGATCGCGACTCCACCATCCGCTACGGCTCGGCTCGCTATTCGGTTCCGCACACCCTCATCGGCGAACGGGTGTGGGTGCGAAGGTCGGGAGCGCGCGACTGGATCGGGGGTGCATTTGGGCTACCCATTGGAGATGCCTGCCCGCTCGCTCGGGGCCAATCAGGACGGGGGCAGGGGTCTTGCCCGGGCCTTATCATTGAACGTCTTTCGGGGCCTATCCAAAGCAGCCCGCGGGGAAGCCGCTGGTCTTGCCTTCGGCGTCCCCGGGGCCCGGCTGGGCATTGTTGCGTCGTGCCCATTTTTTGGGGCTGACTGACGCCAAATGAGCACCTGTGGCGGCATTTGTGTCGCGCGCATTTAATCGCCGTGTCCGACGCAACATCGGCTAGTCTTTGGTCGATGGCTACCAAACCGTTACGGGGGCGTCGGACCCGGCAGGCGATCTACGACCAGCTCTCTGAGGGAGTCGACGAGCTGCGCACCCGCTTTGGGGGTCTACCCTCGCCGGTCGAGGCGGAGGACATCTGGGGCGACATCTGGTACCAGGAGGCGCACAACTCGACCGCGATCGAGGGAAACACCCTCGTGCTCCGCGAGGTCGAACTCCTCCTGAGCGAAGGTCGGGCCGTAGGCAACAAGCAGCTAGCCGAGTACCTCGAGGTCCGTGGGTACGCGGATGCTGCAGAGTGGGTGTACCAGCATGGCCTCGAGCCCGGTGAGTGGACTACAGCCGAGCTGATCACGATGACAGAGCTGCGCCACGTGCATCGCCTTGCGATGGCGAAGGTGTGGGAGGTGGCGCCCCACCCCGATGCGACGGAGGAGGAAGGCCCCGGCTCCTTCCGCCGCCACGGAATCAAACCGTTCGCGGCTGGCATGCAGCCACCGGAATGGACGGAGGTGCCGGCGCTGATGGCTGACTGGGTAAAGTGTGCGTGCGCCCTCCCCGGCGCCGATGGGCCGGTTCCAGAGGCGGTGGCAGCCGTCCACGCCGAATTCGAACGTGTCCACCCATTTCTCGACGGCAACGGCCGGGTAGGCCGTCTTCTGACAAACTTGCTTCTCATCCGACTCGGGTACCCGCCCGCCATCATCCGCAAGGGCGAGCGAGCGCGCTACCTGCAGAATCTTCGTCGAGCTGACGCGGGGGACCCGCGTCCACTAGGAGAGTTTCTGGCGAGAGCGATCACCGACACTCTCATGCGCTTCATCGTTCCCGCGGTGGCGGGCCCAGCTCGATTGGTTCCGCTCGCCGCGCTCGCGGATCCACAGCTGAGCGCGCGTGCGCTCCGCACAGCAGCTGAGCGAGGGCGGCTACGCGCACAACGCAATGAGCGGGGGCAGTGGCGAAGCTCCCGCCTCTGGGTCGAAGAGTATCGGGCAAGCCGCTATCAGCGCGTTCGCTGACGTCTTCCTCGCTCGGATGGCCGGCGTCCGAACGTCCATCGGCGTACGTACGAGCAGTCTTGAGGTCGTCGAGTGGCACGTCTCTCCATCCGAAATGGATAAACACCGGTACTCTTCAGCAGTCTGGTATCGAGTTTGGTGCGCTCCGCGCCTTGCTCTATGGCGCGCCCGTTACTCTCGGTAGGTCGATCGGGCACGCACCGGCTGGCCATGCGCAGGCTGATTTCAGGCAACCTGAGGGGAGTGGTTGGGATGGCGCGCTTTCGAGTCATCATCCCTACCCGCCGGCCGGAGGAAACGAAGCTATCGATTCCGGGAAGGGGCTGTGGCGGCGATGACTTTCGCGGCGCCCGGCGGTCGTAGGTGCAGAACCCGACGAAAAGGAGCAGACGATGGGGAAGATCGTGGTGACCGAATTCGTATCGCTTGACGGCGTGATGGAGGATCCGGGCGGCTCGGAGGACTTCAAGTACGGAGGATGGAGCTTCGAGATCCCCCGCGGCGACGAGGGAGACAGGTTCAAGCTCGACGAGGCGCTCGAGGCGGACGCGCTGTTGCTTGGCCGGGTGACGTTCAAGGGCTTCGCGGAGGCGTGGCCGTCACGGGAGGGCGAGTTCGCCGACAAGTTCAACAACATGCCGAAGTACGTCATCTCTTCGACGCTCGATGAGCTCGGGTGGAACAACTCGACCGTGCTAAAGGGCGATCTAGCAAACGAGATTGCCAACCTGAGGGGCAAGCACGACGGAAACATTGTTGTGCACGGGAGCGCTCAGCTCGTACAGTCGCTGCTAGAGAACGATCTCGTCGACGAGCTGCGCCTGATGGTGTTCCCCGTCGTGCTGGGAAGCGGCAAGCGCATCTTTGGAGACACGAGCGATAAGAAGCCACTGGAGCTCGTCGACTCGAAGACGGTGGGTGACGGCGTTGCGATCCTCATCTACAAGCCGGCAGGAGGACAAGCCAACTCCTGAGATACTTCAGGGGATGAACCAACGGACTGCATTGATCACGGGCGGGACCGGAGCACTCGGAAGCGATCTCTCGATCGCAGTCCCGATCGCGGGGAGACGCGCCGAGGTGAGCAACAGTGTGGCCAGGAGGCCGCGCCATCGTCTCTGATCTGTCGACATGGATCCGGTAGCACTCCTTGACGATGGCGGGATGCAGGCCCTTGTCCACGAGTTCCCTAACCCAGGCTTGGACAAGGAGTTTGTCGATCTGGGCGAGCGCGATGTTGCCGAACGTCGGCATCACGTGGTTGCGGAGATAGCTCTCGTCACTAGTCCACGACGATGCTCGGAGATTTATCTTCGTCTGCAGCCATTCGTGGGCCCAGCGGCAAACCGCAACTTGTCGAGCTGTGGATCGACGTAGGTGCCCCGCTGCTTCTCCACCTCGACGCGGTTGGCGAACTGCTTCGCATCGCTCTTGCGCCTGAACGACCTCGTGCGCTGAACTTTCGGGACAAGGATCGAACATGATCTGGAGCATTTGCGGCGTGGTGCTGTTTGCTGCCGACGAGCCGATCGTGCTTAACGGCAAGCGAGCAACCACGATCCTGACTCGCAGGGTCAAACAAGGCGTCCCGGAGTGGTACGTCCTGGAGCTTCTTCATGGGACGGATCCTGCGAGCATACGCGGCAGGGCTGGAACGTCGGCCGATCTCCATATGGCTATGTCGCGGACAAGATCCCCCATTCGGTGCCGGCGCGTGGTGCCGAACGCATAACCAAGAGCCGGCTCGTCCCCGACCCCCTGCGCGCTCCCGTCGTCCACCAGATATTCATGTGGAGGGTCGTAGACCGGCTCGGCTATGCCGAGATCACCGACCGCCTGAACACAGACCTAGATCGCTACCCGTCCCCCGTTTCGCCCGATCCGGCAAGGCAGAGGGACTACTGGTCCCGGTACTGGGCTCGCGAGATATTGCTCAACCCGAAGTACACCGGGTACATGGTCCGGAGCTTGCGGACAAGAGTCACTTCGAGTTGCCCTATGTCACCGAGGCCTTCGGCACGCAGAAGTCCTGAGGCGCCCAACGCGCCTCCTCAGCTCTCGACGAGCGGCCGGAGCACCGTGCGGTACAACTCTGACTTCGACTCCATACCGATGCCGGGCTCTTCCTGCGGTGTGACGTAGGAGTCTTCGACCGCGATGTCGTCCGCGAAGCCGTTGAACGGCTCGAAGGCGTCTGGATAGGACTCGTTGCCACCCAACTTCAGCCCGGCCGCGATGTTCAGAGACATCTGATGGCCACCGTGTGGGATACAGCGGCGCCCGGACCAGCCGTGCCAGTCGAGCATGTCGATAGTGCGCAGGTACTCCACCAAGCCGTATGACAGCGCGCAATCGAACTGCAGGATGTCCCGGTCCGGCCGCATGCCGCCGTAGCGGATCAGATTGCGTGCGTCCTGGTGGCTGAACAGATTCTCGCCGGTGGCCATCGGGCCGGCATAGCTCTCGCCCAGAGCCCTCTGCAGGGCATAGTCCAGCGGGTCGCCGGGCTCCTCGAACCAACGCAGTCCCAGCGGTGTCAGGGCATCCGCATAGCAGAAGGCGGTGCGGTGATCGAAGCGGGCGTTAGCGTCCACGGCCAAGCGGCTAGCGTCGCCGTCGAGCACGCCGTCCACAACGGCCTCGATGCGTCGCAGATCCTCAGCCAACGGAGCCCCACCGATCTTCATCTTGACCACCGAGTAGCCCCGGTCGAGATAGGAGCGCATCTCATCCTGCAGGGCAGCCTTCCCCTTACCGGGGTGGTAATAGCCGCCGGCCGCGTAGACGAACACTCGCTCGTCAGGCTCGCCGCTTTGGGTTCGGTCGGCGAGCAGGCGCCAAAGGGGTAGTTCGGCAATCTTGGCCGTGGCGTCCCAGAGCGCCATGTCCAGCACGCCCACGGCAACCGAGCGCTCACCGTGGCCGCCGGGCTTCTCATTGCTCATCAGAAGCCGCCAGATCGCTGTTGGGTCGAGATTGCTTCCGGAGTCGTCCAGCAACAGGGCGGGATCGGTGTGAGCGGCGTCTATGAGACGGGGGATGAAGCGCTCGCGGAGCAACCCCCGTGGGGCGTAGCGGCCGTTGGAGTTGAAACCGAAGCCGACCACCGGACGGCCATCGCGGACGACATCCGTTATGACCGCGACGACTGAGACGCTCATCTTGCTGAAGTCGATATAGGCGTTACGCATGTGCGATTGGATCGGTACAACGACATCGCGCACATCCACCACTTCGACCATCCGCTCATACCTTCCCTTCGTGCGCAAGCCGTTCGGGAGTCACATGCCTGCGACGCGCGTTTCCCGCAACGCGTCCCGGTCTACGACCAGGCCGAGGCCGGGACGGTCCGGGATGGCGATCCGGCCGTTCACCGGCTTGGGGGCATGGGGAAAGAGCAACTCGCCGACCTGCACCATGCCGAGGTGCCACTCCACCAACCAACCGTTCATTAGGCCGGCCATGGTATGCATGTTGAAGAGGGGCCAGCCACCGCCGTTGGCGATCGGCAGGTTGTAGATCTGCGCCAAGTGGGCGGCCTTACGCGCCTCGGTGTAGCCCCCGCAGTAGCAGACGTTGGGCTGGAGGACGTCCACCGCTTGACGATCGACCAGCTCGCGCACCGCCAGCGGTGGCCCTCCATCTGCCCCGCCGCAATAGGGATCGAGGTGTGCGTCCGCAGGTCGGCCAGGGCCCGGGCGTCGTTCTGATGCAACGGCTCCTCGAACCAGGTGATCTCGTAGTCCTCGATCGCCCTGCACAGGTACATGGCCTGGACCGGCT
>JALZJN010000212.1 GCA_030859735.1 Actinomycetota bacterium | reverse complement strand
GACGGGGGAGATGGGGCAAGTTTCGCAGGTGCCGAGCAGCATCACGGTCACAACGCCGTCCTCGACGCCGTGGAGTTCGATGTCGCCGCCGTCGAGCTGGATGGCGGGCCGGATGACCTCCAAGGCCTGCCTGACCTGTTCCTCCATAGTGGTGGCCTGTCTCACGTACTTATCGTACCGGCATTGGGGCCGTCCATGCGGGGCCTCGCCTGGTGCCCCGCGCAACCGAGCATGGTGGCAAAAGAGGACCGTGGACCTCTGCCCACGGAAAACCGTGGGTGCAGGCACACCGTGGCCATTTGCCACCTTTACGACTGGGTACCGCGGCGGCCGGCGACCGTCGCTCAGCGCTTGACTTCTTTGATCAGTGCCTGGCCCCCGATGATCATCAGGGCGAGACCCAACGCCACTCCGACCAAGGCAACCCCCTGCGAGCCGCCGGGGGCAGGGAGCGGTGACGGGGACTGCGCGGAGACCACCTCGACCTCGACCACCTTGGTCTCACGGCCTCTCGAGCCCACTGCCTCGACCTCGACTCGATAGCGGCCGGGCTCGTCCGGGGCTCGCCAGGTAAAGCGGCTGCGACCGGTGGAGGCGACGAAGGTGTCCGCCTCGCCGGAGGACGCTCGCACTTCAGCCGGGGCCGAGAGGCGCAGCACGAAAGCTCCATCGGCGCCGGTGCGCAGGGTTCGGGGGCTGCTCACGAGGTTCAGGTGGAGCGGACGGCCGAAGCCGGGCGGAGGCGAAAGCGAGGCAACTCCGGAAGATTCGAAGGAGATCGCCCAGCGGCCCACCGCGCGCGGCACCACGAGGCGGCCGTTGCCATCCTCGATCCGGAAGGCGCCCGTCGCCTGCACCGACTCAAGGCCCGTCGCCACTCCCACCTCGAGCATTCGGGGGCCGGGACGCGTGGACACACGCACGCCTGTGTAGTAGTGCTCGAGGATCTCCTCGGCCCCCTTTCCCTCGAGGGCGAGGCCGTGGGCACCCCACTGCGACATCCCCACGCCATGTCCCCAGCCGCGGCCGTCGACGCGGACGGAGCCGCTCTCGGTCGAGATTTCGAAACGGTTGGAGGGAAACGTCTCGGGGAGCCTCCCCGAGGACACCATGGCGAAGGAGGGGTATCGGGCCGGGAAACGCCGGGCGGCAAGGCTCCCCAAGACCTCTCGTACCTCTTGAGCGTCCCGGACGGTCCGCTCGGCCGGGCCGTCGAAAACGACATCGGGATAATGGAGCTTCGAGCCGGAATCGATCGTGTAGACCTCGGTGAGCTCTGAGGTGTTCCACCACCCCGCCTCCGAGAGCAGCGAACGAAGGTCGTCGAGCGGGAAGGTCACCCGCCAGCGGTCGAGCGGAGAGGCGTCCTCGGAGGGGCTCGGAACGCCCTTCAGATAGGGGAATCCGTCCTCTCCTGGATAGGCCTCAGCATTGTCCAGGGTGTGCCCGCCCGAGACCGAGTGGTAGCGGGCAAGGATCGGCTCTCCGCCATAGGTGATGACCTCACCCCTGGTCGCCGCCACTGCCTCGGACCAGCGCGGACCGTCGGGCTCCTCCAGAAGGTCGGCGCCGGTGAAGACCTGACAATCGGTCGAGGCGCAAATGTCGAAGCCGTAGGCGCCGGCGGAACCGGCCGGCGGTTGGCGCAGAGTCCACAGAGCATAGGTGCGAGCTGCGATCGCCTGGGCTTGCAGGGCGGCCTCCGGCCACTCGGGGGGGACCTCGTTCAGCCCCAGGAGGTAGCGCTCCAAGGGGAGCCTATTGACCACCACCAGGCCGTCGGAGGCGGAGTTGATCTCGAGCGGGCCGAAAAAGCTGTGCAGGCCCGCGACCTTCGTCTCGACCGGGCCCATGGGAACCAGGCGCAGAGGGGTTTCGAGCGTTCTCAGTGGCTCGGCCCCTGCAGAGGCCGGCAACCACAGGATCCCAAGAGAAACCAGGGCCGCAGCGCAGCGGCGCAATAGCGAGGCTGCTCCGCCGCACATCACGGGCTGCCGAGAGGGCGCACCCCGGTGAGGGCCGGAACCAACTCGACTATCGCGATGGTCGGCGCGCTAGAGAACATCATCTGAACCTTACCCAGGACACGCCGCTCCGCGCCGGACGAGCGAAGGACCACCAGGGCGGCACAATGACCGTCATGGAAGCAAACCTGCTCGGAATCTTCATGCAGGAGAATCTCGGGCTGCTGATCGTGAACCGGCGCCTGGCGGAGCGCTGTCGCGGCAGCAATCCGTCGGGTCCACTCGGCGACTTCTTGGCGACACTCTGCGGAGAGCTCGAGGACGAGCGCTCTGCGCTAGAGGACACGATGCGGTCGGCGAGCGTTCGGCCCAAGCGGATCAAGAACGCACTTCTAGCCTTCTCGGAAAAACTGGCGCGGCTCAAGTTCAACGGAACGCTGCTCTCCTACTCGAATCTCAGCCGTGTCTACGAGCTCCACGGGCTCTGCCTACTGACCGAGCACAGGATCTTTCTGTGGCAGACCCTGGCCCCCCTGTCCGGCACTCGGGCCCGAGCCGAAGTCATGGAGACGCGCGCAAGGCAGCAACTTGTTGTGCTGACCGAGCACCGGGCCGCCGCCGCCGTTCTATTGAGCGAGCCTGCTTGATCGCGCGTCCTAGTCGAGGACGGCCTCGGCCTCGATCTCTACCTTCCAGCGCTCGTCCACCAGACCTCCAACCTCGACCATCGTGTTCACCGGTGGCGACTCGGCGAACAGCTCCCCGTGGGCGCTGCCCACAGCCTCGGTGTGGGACGCGTCGGTAATGTAGACACGCGTCCGCACGACATGGCGCGGGTCGGCCCCCAGCTCGGCGAGCGCTTGGATAATGATCTCGTAGCAGCGTCGTGCCTGCGCTCCCGCGTCGGGATCGCAGGAGCCGTCGGGCCAAATGGGAGCCGTGCCTGCCACCAGCACACGATTATCGATCCGTACCGCCCGGCAGTAGCCGAAGCGGGCCTCGTAAGGCGACCCGGAGAAGACCCGTCGTCGCTCACTCATGCCACTCGCCTCTCATCATCTCTAGAGCTCGGGGTCGAAGTCGAGGCGCGCCTCGATCTGCCACAGGTTGCTCCGCAGGCAGGCCGGGCACAGCGCATTGTTGCGCCCCCGCTCCGCAACGAACTCAGTCCATCCCAACGGAACTACGCCGTGGCGGCGGGGAGCGGTAACCCCGCACGACGCGCACTGAACACGGTTGCGCAAATTGAAGGATCGCTCCCCCACAGGTTCCTCTCGGTTTGACTCTTGACTCAGCGCGATCCTATGTAGATCACGGCGAGAGAGTTATCCCCGCAACTCTAAGCTTCCTGCAGTGCTCGGCTCGACCCAATAGTCGGAACTTTGTCGCTGTACCGACATCTCGTGTGGGTAGAGGTACAACGTTAACTCGGAGTCGTGGCTCCGATCGAGATCCGTACCGCCGGGCAGACATTAGCCACCCCACCACAGCCGAGCACTCTACTGACCACGGCTCTCGGCGATCTCAACCCGAGCCAGCTCGATCTGAAGCCGGGCCTGGGTACGGTCGTCCTGCTCCCTTTCGTTTTGCCGGCGCGCTTCCTCGAGCCGCTCTCGTGCCTCGGACACGTTCATATCCGCGAGATTGTCGGCGTCGTCGGCCAATACGATCACGTGGTAATCGTCCATGGGACCGGAGGCCTCGAGAAAACCGCCGGGCACGAAGAACTCCTCGGAGTCGGATCCGGATACCACTCGCACGCGGCCCGGAACCAGCGCGGCCAGGAACGGAATGTGACCGCGCATTATGCCGAACTCACCCTCAGGAGAACGCGCCACCACGAGGTCGGCCTCGCCTTGCCACACCTTCTCTTCCGGAGAGACGATCGAGACATCCATCAGAATCACATCCTTGAGTTTTGGACCTAGCTCAGCTATCCAAGCCTAATCGACTCGAGCTTTCGCCACTTCCCGTCGCTGCGCCCTAACGTCGCGAGTATCTGAGGGGCTATTGCACTACAACTAAGTAGCTCAGCGCAGTCGTGGACACGTGCAGGGCGCAAACTCGTTCTATGACTGCGATCAGGCCCGTACGGAGATGGCGCGGAAGGATTTCATCACCTCATGAATGAGTGGACGAACCTGGGGAACGTTCGGGTTCCACGCGCCGAACGCCCCCACGGCCCCGCCGGAAGAGCGTTCGATGATCACCGCGAGAAACTCGAACGGTTCTGCCGCAGCGTTGGTGCCCTTCCCGTGACGCCATACGGAAAGGTCCCCTGCCGCGCAACGGGCATCGATCTTGCCGAACCGCACGTTTCCATAGGTCTTGCCTAGAAGCTCGGCGAATTCATCGTAAGCATGAGGCAGGCCCCCGGCGGGACCAGGCCCAAGGGAAACCACGAGGTCACGGCCTGGCCCGACCAACTTTGAAATGGGGCCTTGCTCCCGAACTTTCCAGGTGGGAGGAGCAAGGAATTCATAGCCGCCCGCATCGTTACGATGGCGAGTGGCAGCCGAACGCGTGGAAAGCTTGGGTTCGGACTCGCTAGTGCCATCCCGGGGCTGGATACCATTGCCTGTTTGATCACAAGCTTGCCGCGCCACCGGCGAGCGGTCTGAGACGGGGTCGGCGCTGGGCAAGTGCTCGACTCTCGGCGGGGCCCCGCTGGAGGAGGTTCCCCCGCTCAACGGGACCACTCGGGGGAGCCAAAAGCTAGTAGCAACCGCCACGGCCGCGGCGAGGAATAGAACCAAGCCAACTCGGGAGGTTTGCGGCCGATTAACCATCTGGGTTTCCGACCTCAGCGAGCATCAACGAGAGATCAAATTCAGGGTGAGACGACAACGGTCGCCACCGCGTGGTCCGGTGCGGGCCGACCGCCACGCCGGCTCCAGGCGAGTGCGGCGGTGCCGCCGTTGATGAAGGAAATAGCGATGCCGATCAGCAACAGGACGCTGAACCCGGTCACAGCCAGGAGGCTCGGAAGCCACCCCGGCAACCACTCCGTGAAGTCGAATTGCTTCGCTTCCTCTTGGCGAGGCTGGGCAGTCGCTATCTGGTTGCCGGCCTCAACGACCTCGGCAAGCAGCTGTGCAGGGGTCCTGAGCGTCTGATCGGAGTCATTTCCGCTCGACCGGTCCCACGAATGAGACTTGCCGGGAGAGACGTCAAAGGCCACGCTTGCTCCAGCTGGATTGATACCTCCGCGCATGCCGGGCATGGGGGAGGCGTCCTGGCTGATCCCGAAGCCGGCGGTGCCAACGGCGTCTGCAGAGGCCCTCTTCGTGGTGTTGCCGGAATCCTCCCGGCTCTGAGCGGAACCGCCCGCCTGCTCGGCGGTGCCGGTCGCATTGTCGGCGACCTGATCGAGGGTGCCGGTCGCGGTGTCGGCGGTCTGCTCGTTGGCGCCGGTCACGCTGCCGGCGGTCTGTCCAGCAGTCTGCTCGGCGGTGTCGGCGGTCTGCTCGGCCGTTTGCTCGGCGGTGTCGGCGGTCTGCTCGGCCGTCTGCTCGGCGGTGTCGGCGGTCTGTCCAGCAGTCTGCTCGGCGGTTTCGGCGGTCTGCTCGGCCGTTTCGGTGGTCTGCTCGGCGGCCTGCTCGACGCTGTCGGCGGTCTGCTCGGCCGTGTCGGTGGTCTGCTCGGCGGCCTCTCCGACTGGATTCTCTTCAGCCAGAGCAGTCACCGGCGCGAGAACGCCGACAATGAACAACAGAGAAAACAGAGCAGCATTACGCCGCAACTTCAACATGGTGGCCTCCCGCCTCCGTGGGCCTCAGACCCACACCTGCCATTTTTTTGCCCGATCTGATGTTATTGCCACGGAGTTACGAGGTGGAAACTTCTTCCCTAAAAAGGCGGGAAAACTCTTTTGGGCTCGGGCTGCGAAAGGCGTCACCGGCACCAATGAGGCGTCGTCAGTATCTTCGAAACTCCCGCAGGAGACAGCCTGGCCTGGTCCTCGGGGGGTGGTCCCGGCCGCACGGCCGCCGGGGGACGTGGCCCAGCGCTTTCCCTCGCTCGGACGGAGTGCGTGGTCTTCCGGGCCGGCCGTGGCACACCTTGGCCTCCGGGAGACACATCCCAGTGGCCGCTACCCCGACAGCTCCTTGGCCTTGGCCTCTGCCTCTTCGATGCCTCCGACCATGAAGAACGCCTGCTCGGGGAGGTTGTCGTACTCCCCCTCGGTGAGCGCCTTGAACGACTGAATGGTCTCTTCGACCGGCACGTACTTGCCTTCGATGCCGGTGAACTGCTCGGCCACAAAAAACGGTTGCGACAAGAAGCGCTGAATCTTGCGCGCTCTCTGAACCGTGACCTTGTCTTCCTCCGAAAGCTCATCGATGCCGAGGATCGCGATGATGTCCTGCAGGTCCCTGTATCGCTGCAGGACTCGCTGAACCTCCTGCGCAACGTTGTAGTGCTCCTCGCCCACGTAGCGGGCGGCGAGAATGCGGGAGGTCGAGTCCAATGGATCGACTGCAGGATAGATGCCGAGCTCCGAGATCTGCCGGGACAACACCGTAGTGGCGTCGAGGTGAGCGAACGTCGTGTGCGGCGCGGGGTCGGTTATGTCGTCGGCGGGGACGTAGATCGCCTGAAGCGACGTAATCGAACGCCCTCTGGTCGAGGTGATGCGCTCCTGCAGCTCACCCATCTCCTCGGACAACGTGGGTTGATACCCCACTGCGGAAGGCATGCGGCCCAACAGCGTCGACACCTCTGAACCGGCCTGCACGAAACGGAAGATGTTATCGACGAAAAGGAGCACGTCTTGATGCTCGCGATCCCTGAAGTACTCCGCCATCGTCAGCGCGCTGAGCGCGATCCGAAGCCTGACACCGGGAGGCTCGTCCATCTGGCCATAGACGAGTGCTGCCTTCTCGAGCACGCCAGACTCGGTCATCTCGATCCAGAGGTCGTTTCCTTCCCGGGTGCGCTCGCCGACACCGGCGAACACCGAGACGCCACCGTGCTCCTCGGCGACACGGTGAATCATCTCCTGGATGACAACGGTCTTGCCTACTCCGGCACCGCCGAACATGCCGATCTTGCCGCCTTGGACGTAGGGCTCGAGCAGGTCGATGACCTTGATGCCCGTCTCGAACATCTCGGTCTTGGGCTCGAGATCCTCGAACTTGGGAGGCTGCCGATGGATCGGCCAGCGCTCGACGTCGTCGGGAAGCTCCGAGCCATCGACGGGTTCTCCCAACACGTTGTAAACATGTCCCAGCACCGGATTACCCACCGGGACGGTGATCGCCTGTCCGGTGTTCAGCACCTTCGCGCCGCGCTGGAGGCCATCGGTGTTCTTCATGCAAATGGCCTTGATCGCGGATTCTCCGATGTGCTGCGACACCTCGGCCGTAATCGTGTCCTTCTTGCCCTCGACATCACGCCCCACCGTGAGAGCGAAGCCGATCTCGGGTAGCCGCTCGGGAGGAAACTCGACCTCTATGACGGGGCCGGTGATGGTGAGGATGCGACCCTCGCTTGTCCCTTCGCCCCTTTCCTCTTCATCTTTCACACGCTCTTCAGTGATCGCCACCTGGGCTTCCTCCTCCTATCCGCCGGATGCCGGCGCGCGGCCCGCGGCGCGCAGCGCCTCGGCCCCGCCCACGACTTCCATGATCTCGGTTGTGATCTCGGCCTGTCGGGCTTGGTTGTAGTTACGGGTCAAGCTGTCCATGAGGTCGTCCGCATTGTCGGTGGCCGCTTTCATCGCCCGCCTACGCGCGGCGTGCTCGGATGCGGCCGCCTCCAGCAGTCCCTGCAGGATCAGGCCCTCGACGTAGCGAGGCAAGAGGTAGTTGAGTATCTGCTCGGGATCGGGCTCGAACAGGTACTGGGGACGTTGCTCGTCCTTTTGCTCCTCCTGCAGTTCCTCGAGCTCCTCCTGGGGCAGCGGAAGCAGCTGCACGACGGTGGGCCGCTGCGTCAGAGCGGACTCGTAACGCGTGTAGGCGAGCTTTACCTGATCCACCTTTCCCTCGGAAAACTCGTCGGCTACCGCTTTGGCCACGCTGCGTGCGTCCTCGACGCGTGGTTGCTCCGAGTTGCCCATCCAGGACTCCTCGAACTCGTAACCTCTAAAGCGGAAATAGGTGACGCCCTTCTTTCCGACCAAGAACAGTCTGTTGTCCTTGCCGTGATCGCGCATGTCACGCTCGGCGGCGCGAATGACGTTCGAGTTGTAGGCACCGGCAAGCCCCCGGTCGGCCGTTACAACGACCGTTCCAACGCTTTGCACTTCATCGCGTTCCTTCAAGAGCGGGTGGTCGATGGTACCGGCGTTGGCGGCCACCGAGGCCATGAGACGGCGCATCTCTTCGGAGTAGGGCCGAGCGGCTTCCACCCGCTGCTGGGCCTTGATGATGCGTGAGGATGCGATCAACTCCATGGCACGGGTGATCTTCTGCGTCGACTTGACCGACGAGATGCGCCGCTTGATCGCTCGGAGCTGCTGTGCCACCGGAGCCTACTCCTCCGAGTCCTTCTGTTCGTCTGTATTTTCGCCGTCGCCTTCGCCATCGTCATCGGCCGCCGGCGTTCCCGATGCCTCCGGTACACCTTCTTCGGCAGCCGTGGTCTCGACGGTGTCCACCTTGTCGGTATAGGAGGACTTGAACTCCTCGACCGCCTTTCTCAGCTTGTCTTCGAGTTCCTCCGGGAGGGCGCCCTTGTCCTTTATCTGGTCCCCGATGTCGGAGTGCCGGCTGTGCATATGGTCGAGCAGTCCCGCCTCGAAGTCACGTGCCTTGTCGACAGGAAGGTCGTCGAGGTAACCGTTGGAAACGGCCCAGATGGAGATGACCTGATCCTCAACGGAGAACGGGTTGTATTGACTCTGCTTGAGCAGCTCCACGACGCGTCCACCGCGGTCGAGCTGAGCCTGCGAGGCCTTGTCCAACTCGGAACCGAACTCGGCAAACGCCTCGAGCTCACGGAATTGCGCCAAGTCGAGTCGCAGACGGCCTGCGACCTGCTTCATCGCTTTGATCTGTGCGTTGCCTCCCACGCGCGACACGGAAATGCCGACGTTGATGGCGGGGCGGACGCCCGAGAAGAACAGGTCTGTCTCCAGGAAAATCTGACCGTCGGTGATGGAGATGACGTTGGTGGGAATGTAGGCGGACACGTCTCCGCCTTTGGTTTCGATGATAGGCAACGCGGTCAACGATCCGCCGCCGTTCTCGTCCGACAGCTTGGCCGCGCGCTCCAACAGCCGCGAGTGCAGGTAGAAGACGTCACCCGGATAGGCCTCGCGGCCCGGCGGGCGGCGCAGCAACAAGGACAGTTGACGGTATGCAATGGCCTGCTTCGAGAGGTCGTCGTAGACGATCAGAGCGTCCTCGCCGTTCTCCATCCAATGCTGTCCCATTGCACAGCCGGCGTAGGGGGCGAGGTACTGGAAGGGGGCGGGATCGGATGCGGCGGCGTTGACGATGACCGTGTACTGAAGGGCGCCGGCTTCCTCCAGCGAACCCATCACCTCTGCGACCGTCGAAGCCTTCTGACCGACCGCCACGTAGATGCATTTGACCGCGTTGTCGGTGCCCCAGTTCTCCCGCTGGTTGATGATCGCGTCAATCGCGATCGCGGTCTTTCCGGTCTGGCGGTCGCCGATGATGAGCTGACGCTGCCCCCGCCCGATCGCCGTCATCGCATCGATCGCCTTGATGCCGGTTTGGAGCGGGTTCTTCACGGGCTGCCTAGCGGTCACGCCCGGGGCCTGTACCTCGAGCTGGCGGTGGTCGGTGGCCTTGATCGGGCCCTTCCCGTCCAACGGACGGCCGAGTGCGTCGACCACTCGGCCGAGGAACTCGTCGCCCACGCCAACGGAGAGGACGCGCCCAGTCTGCTTGACTGCACCACCTTCTTCGATGCGGTCGGCCTCACCGAGGATGATGGCGCCGATGGTGTGCTCTTCCAGGTTCATGGCGAGACCGGTTACCCCGCCCGGGAACTCGAGCATCTCGTTCGCCATGGCGGTCGGCAAGCCGGACACACGGGCGATGCCGTCACCGACCTCCTCGACGCGCCCCACCTCTTCTTTCGCCAAGCGCGGAGTGAAGTCAGAGATGTGTCTGCGCAGTGCAGAGGAGATCTCGTCCGGGTTGATCTGGAATTCCGCTTGAGCCACTAAGCCCTCACCTGATCCTTTAGTTGTTCGAGCCGGCGCCTGACCGACCCATCGATAATCGTCTCCCCGATCTTTGCCACGACTCCGCCGAGCAACGAAGGATCGACCATGACCTTGATCGCAACTTTCTTGCCGGTTGCTTTCGACAACGCCGATTCCAGGGCCATGCGCTGACGAGAGTCGAGGGGCGTAGCGGAGCGCACCTCGGCCACCACCGCGTCCCGAGCTTCGGCGGCAAGCCCACTCAGCTCTTGCAGGATCTGGGGCATCTGCCGCGCTCGGCCCTGTCCCACGATAAAGGTCAACAGACCGAGCGTGTGAGGAGAAACCTTGTCCGCCAGCAGATCTTCCAGCACCTTGGTGCGCTGAGCTCTGTCGATGCTCTTATCCGAGAGTGCCTGCTTCAGCTCATGGTTGCCGTCGAGCACTTTGCCGAAGCGGTAAAGCTCGTCCTCTACACGCTCGATCTCTCCCTCGGCTTGGACCACGTTGAAGAGGGCTTCGGCATAGCCGTGAATGACTTCGTCGGCCGCCATCAGCGTGTTCTGTCTCCGTTCCCGGACATGGTCGCGACCTCCTTGATATAGGCGTCGACCATCTCCCGCTGAGCTCCCGCATCGATGGAGCGACCCACGACCTTCTCCGCCAGATCGATGGAGATCTCGGCGATCGTGCTCTGGAGCTCCTGGACGGTGCGGTTGCGCTCGGCCTGGATCTGTTCCTGCGCACGCTCGACGATCGCCTCGGCGTCTTTCTCGGACTTGGCGATGATGTCTTTGCGCACCTGCTCTGCCTGCTGGCGAGCATCCTCGATGATTCGGTTTGCCTCAGAACGAGTCTCGGCAAGCTGTTCCTTGTGCTCCTCGAGCATCTTCTCGGCATCCGCCCGAGCCTTCTCGGCGTTCTCCTTGTCCGACTGGATCGCCTGCTCGCGTTTCTCGATGGCCGCTTTGATCTGTGGCAGAGCCACGCGATTGAGCACGGCGGCAACGATTACGAAGCAGATGAACCCCCAAACAAGCTCGGAGGTCTCCGGCAGAATCAGGTCGATGCCCTCGCGTGCGTGCTCCTGTGCCAGTTGAATGTTTGTCAGATTGAACGTCATTGGGGCCTCTCGCCTAGACGATGAATGCCAGGACGAAGCCGATCAGCGCCAGCGCCTCGATCAGTGCGAAGCCGATGAACATCGTCGTGCGGGTTTGTCCCGCCATCTCCGGCTGACGAGCCATCGCCTCGATTGCGCTCGAGAACACCAGTCCGACACCGACACCAGGACCGATTGCGGCAAGACCGTAGACCAAGCCGTGCGCCAGCGACTCGAGGCCGGCATCGGTCAAGCCTCCGCCTTCCTGCGCCAGAACGATTCCTTCGATCATCTATCTCCTCCTCTTTCTCCAGATCTTGTCTCTCCAAGTCTTGCCGTCAAGCTGCCACTCCTTCTGCTTCGTACTGTCTGCCTTCTCTTTGAGTTTCCTCGCCGTGCTCTTCCTCGCCGTGGCCGTGCAACGACTCGGAGATGTAAAACGCAGTGAGAGTGGTGAAGATGTACGCCTGGATGGTAATGACAATCATCTCGAACAGGATGAGGACCGAGGAAACAATTGCCGTCAGGATGCCCAGCGGAAGAGTGATGTCCAAAACCACGAACTCGGCGGTGAACAAAAAGAAAATGGTCAAGAGAACGTGTCCGGCCATCATGTTGGCGAGGAGCCGGATGGCGAGGGTCAGCGGCCGGAAGACGAAGGTAGAAAACAACTCGATGGGCGTAAGGAGTATGTAGACCGGCCACGGCACGCCGGGAGGAAAGAGCACTCCCTTGACGTATTTGATGGGTCCCTGCTTGATGATGCCCACGGTGATGAAGATGACATACGTGAGCAACGCCAGAACTGCCGGGATCGCCATGCGGGACGTCACCGGGAAGTTGATGCCGGGAATGATCTCGAGCAGGTTGGAGAAGAAGATGAAGTAGAAGACGGCAGTCAGGTAGCCCGCGTACTTGACTCCCTCGGGACCAATGACATCGATAGCGATGTTGTTACGTACGAACAGATAGGCGGTCTCAACCAGGTTCTGCATTCCCTTGGGCACTAGCGCTCCCCGCCGGGAACCCACAAGAAAGAACACCATGCAGGCGGCGGAGGCCACAAACATCAACATGACCACTCGGTTGATTGCGAAGGGCGTTTCCGCCAGGAAGATGGGCTCCCACAAGAACAACTCGAAGGGATCTAGCTCCATGTCAGCTCCTCGCCTCGACTCCACCGGGCCGCTTGTTTCCATCGTCTGGGTAGGCGTCGGAGGCCACCCAAAGAACCAACAGCAGGTGCGCTCCGATGAGCGTGAAGCCCGTCACCGGAAACGTTATTGCGCTCATCTCTTGAAGCAGAAAAGCAATCCCCGTCAGCACCGCCAAACCAATGCCGAAGGCGGCGAATCCTGCCCCCAAGAGCAGGGCCGGGTTTGACTGAGCCACTCCGCCGATGATCCTCGCCGCCAGCCACAGGTTGCCCAGTGTCATGGCGAGCCCGACCGCAGCCGAGAGCGCGTACTCCGGGCCTCCCAGCAGCCACGCACCCGCCACCACCGCCGGTGTGATCCACAGGGCGCGCAGGGCCATGCGGCTCACCAGCTGCTGCTCGATCACTTAGTGGCCGCCCTCTGGGCAGCGATGAAGACATAAAGGAATCCCAAACCCCAACCGGCTACTGCTCCGACAACCTGCGCCCACGGTTCTATCCCGAGCCAACCGTCGATCAGGCGGCCCGCCAACCACAGGACGAAGATGGGCACCACGAAGCCGATCGCAAGGGCCATGCCGTCGGACGCCTGCGAGAAGCCCTTGCCCGCGTCGCGGGCGAAACTGGACCGCTCGGGTCGCTCGCTCAGCTGAACCGTCCTTTCGAATCGTGGGGCGGACGCGGACCGGATCGTCCTCCGCCTGACCGGGAGCCCGCTCCGGCCGAGGCCGTCCTCCGTCTCGCCGAGGTGTGGCGAGCTCGAGGGCGCAGCCCCGCTGGGTTGGGCGCCCACATGGTATCGCAGCATCTACTTTGTGAATTCTTTCACAAGCACGGGTCCCGGCGCAACCGCGGGGTTGGGCCACGGGGCGGTTTGGGGAACTTTGGAGCTGTGCCCACATCAAGAGTGGGCGGAGCGCCAAAGTTCGTAAATCCCCTCCTGATATCCGCCCGTTGTGGCGTGCGCCACACATGATCCACACAGAACCTGCTTTCTTCAATCCATGGCCCCCACCCGACGCGCAGACTGCTCTCCTCCTGTTCGCTGCGCCGCGTTGATGGGCAGGCAATTCGGCCTGATCACTCGCATTCAAGCGCGCCGGGCCGGCCTGTCGGAGCGACAGATCGACCATCGTCTGCAGTCGGGCATGTGGCGACTCGTCCACCCCCGCGTCTATGCGGCAAGCGAGTACCCGGTCGACTGGCACCAACGAAGCTTGGCTGCATGCTTGTGGGCCGGCCCCCCTGCGGCGCTTTCCCATCGGAGCGCGGGCCTCCTCTGGAAACTCGAGGGCATCGTGGGCAGCCGAGTGGAGATCACGACCCCTCGACGACTGGCGGACTCAACCGTCCTGATACATCGCTCGAGCCTGTTGAAGAGAGATGATGTCACCCACATCCGAGGCTTGCCGGTCACCTCGGTGGGCCGCACGCTGCTCGATCTGGCCGCAGTGGTACCACTCGAGCGGTTCGAGATCGCGCTGGACAGTGCCCTGTGCCGCGGCCTTACGTCCACACGACGCCTGGGATCCGAAATCGGAGCACAAGCTCGCGGTCGGCCGGGAGCCGCAGCGCTCCGGAAAGCCGTAAGCAATTATCAGCATCCCCCTATCGAGAGTCCACTTGAGAGACGGTTCCTGAAGCTAGTGCGGGCAGCAGGCCTACCCGAACCCGCAGCACAACACGCGATCTACGCGGACGGCAAGCTTGTTGCAAGGGTCGATTTCGCTTACACAGAGTTGCGCCTCGGCATCGAAGTGGACGGCTGCCAGTGGCATTCGGGGCGGCGGCGCTGGGCCTGCGACCTGGTTCGCCGGAATGAGCTCACGACCCTGCAATGGAGGATCCTTCACATTACTTCCGATGATATGTCTGGGCGGGGAGACCGGGCGATCGAGCTAATAAAGCGAGCGCGGAGATCGTATGGTGTTCCTCCAGGCTGAACTTTGTACCTGTACACCCAGCGGATGTGTTCACAGCTCCAAAGTTGCCAGGAGGTCCTCAGGGGGCCGGGCGCTGCTGCATCAGTTTTGTGAGCAGCGGGAAGAGCGTGTACAGGACGATGGCGCCTACCGCGATGGGCAAGGCGAAGATCACGTCATCACGGTCGAGGAAGCTGAACGCCAAACCGGCCCCCGCCGCCAACGCCGACCACACATACATGACGAGGACCGCTTGACGGTGGCCGTGCCCGAGGTCCATCAAGCGGTGATGGATGTGCTGCTTGTCGGCATGAAAGATCGACCGGCGCCTCCGGGCTCGGCGCACGATGGCGAGCAGAGCGTCGGCTATCGGAAGGGCGAGGACGGCGAGTGGGATGAGCAGCGGGAAATAGGCAAGGAATACCCCCGAGGTGGAGCTCGACAGCTCCGAGGCGACGCTCCCCACCCCCGAAACCGTGGCGGCCCCTAGGACGAGGCCGAACAGCATCGCGCCCGAGTCCCCCATGAAGATGGCTGCGGGATGGAAATTATGGCGCAGGAAACCGAGGGCCGAGCCCACAATGAGTATCGCCAACAGCGGTGCCGTGGGAGCGAGATAGAGGTCCTGGTTGGTCTCCAACTGATAGGTGTAGACGAAAAAGGCGGAGGCGGCGATGGCGACGATTCCCGCGGCGAGCCCATCGAGGCCGTCGACCAGGTTCACGGCGTTGATGATCACGACCAGCCACCCCACGGTCACCAACACCGAGACGTCGGCTCCGAGGGAAATGACCTGGTCGGGAAGCGGGATGAAGCGAGCCTGGACACCCGAGAGGTAGACGATCCCTGCGGCGAAGATCTGACCGGCGAGTTTCACGGGGGCCGGGAGGTCCCTGACGTCGTCGACGAAACCCAGCGTAAAGATGATGAGGCCCCCGGCGGCTATCCCCAGAGGTTCGGAGGAGTTGGCAAAGACCTCTCGGAAATCTTCGAAGGGAAGCATCGACGCCACCAGCCCTGCCCCCACCATTCCCAGAAGGATGGCGGCACCGCCCAGTGTCGGCGTGGGCTCGGCGTGGACCTTGCGGTCCGCAGGCTGAACGATGAAACCCGCGCGCAGCGAGGTCCACCTCACCACCGGTGTGGCAAGAAAGGTAATCGCCAGGGCGAAAAAACCGATCAGCAGGTAGGCGCCCACGCCACCACCATCAGGCTACGTCCGGATAGGGGCGAAATCGGCTTGTGAGCTCGGAGACGCGCCCCGCCACCTCGGAACGGGCCTTGTCCGAGTCGTCCTTGACGGTCCTGGTGATCAGCCGGGCCACCTCCGCAGCCTCGGCTTCTTTCATCCCGCAAGTCGTGATAGCCGGAGCGCCCACTCTGATCCCCGACGCCACGAACGGCTTCTCCGGATCGTAGGGGATGGCGTTCTTGTTCACGGTGATGCCGACTTCGTCGAGGCGGCGCTCCGCATCGCGGCCCGTAACTCCCACGGGCCGAAGATCGACCAGCATGAGGTGATTGTCGGTTCCACCCGACACGACACGCAATCCCTCTGAAGTGAAGGTGTCGGCCATGGCCTGTGCGTTGGCCACCGTCTGCGCAGAGTAGGAGCGAAACTCCTCTGTGGAGGCTTCCTTGAAAGCCACCGCCTTGGCGGCGATCGAATGCATCAGGGGCCCGCCTTGCCAACCGGGGAAGACCGACTTGTCGATCGCCTTCTGATGCTCTGCCTTGCACATGATCATGGCGCCGCGCGGCCCCCTCAACGTCTTGTGGGTCGTGCACGTGACGATGTCGGCGTAAGGGACGGGATTGGGATGGGCTCCCCCTGCGACGAGCCCGATGAAGTGGGCCGCATCGACCAGCAACAGTGCGCCCGCGTCGTCGGCGATGGCTCTGAAGCGCTCGAAGTCCCAGATACGCGAGTAGGCCGAGTAGCCGGCGATCAGCATCTTGGGCCGTTCCTTCTTGGCGACCTCGGCGATGTGGTCGTAGTCGAGCGTTTCACTTTCACGATCGACCTGATAGGCCACTACCTCGAAAAGACGGCCCGAGAAACTCACCGGCGAGCCGTGTGTGAGGTGGCCGCCGTGCGCCAGCTCCATGCCCATTATCTTGTCGCCCGGCTCGAGGAAGGCAAAGTAGGCGGCGACGTTCGCCTGGGCGCCGGCGTGTGGTTGCACGTTGACGTGCTCGGCTGAGAACAGCTCTTTGGCGCGAGATATGGCGAGCTCCTCGACGACGTCGACGTGCTCGCAGCCCCCGTAGTAACGGCGACCGGGATAACCCTCTGCGTACTTGTTCGTGAGCGGGGTGCCGAGGGCGGCCAGCACCGCGGGCGAGGAGAAGTTCTCCGAGGCGATGAGCTCGATCATCGAGTTCTCCCGGTGTACCTCCGCCAGCATGGCTTGCGCCGCTTCGGGATCGATCTTCTCCACCGCCGCCCAGTCGGCCCACCCAGGGTTGCTCATTTCGCAGCCTCCTCTTCCTCAATCCCCGCAATCTGCTCCACCCGGCGGGCGTGGCGGCCGCCCTCGAAGCCGGTGGCCAGGAACACATCCACGACCGCCAGCGCCAGCTCCACCCCCAACACTCGCCCTCCCAACGCCAGCACGTTCGCGTCGTTGTGGGCGCGCGCCAACCGGGCGGTGAACTCATTGTGACAGAGCGCAGCCCTGACTCCGCGAATCTTGTTGGCGGTGATCTGCTCGCCTTGTCCGCTGCCCCCCAAGACCATGCCGAGGTCCGCGTCCTCTGCGACCACGGCGCGGCCCACCCGGGCGCAGTAGTAGGGATAGTCGACCGACTCGGTGTCGTGAGTCCCGAGATCCGACACCTCGTGGCCGAGATCCTCCAGGTGAACGATCACCCGGCTCTTCAGCTCGAAACCGGCGTGGTCCGAACCCACCGCTATCCGCATCAAGGCCCTCAGATCTCCCCGGAGGCGACGCGGTCCGCGATGATCTCGACCCCCGCCTCGATCTCTGCCGCACAGGCCTCGTAGGTGGAGGCATCCTCCATGTAGGGATCGGCAATGTCGGCCTCGCCCAACAGCAGGACCTTGGCGGCGCCTTGGGGAGCGAGGCGGGCAATGTCGTTTCTCTGGGCGGCCGTCATCACGAGCACCAGATCGGCATCGCTCACATGGGGAGCCTCGAGCTGCCGTGATCGGTGCCGGCTCAGGTCGACGGCACGGAGTCTCGCCGGTCCCCCCACACCCTCGCTGGCCGGAAGCCCCGGTTCCGCCCAGAGCCCCGCCGAGCCGACCTCGGCCTCTATTCCTCGGGCGCTCAGCGCCCGGCGCAGGAGACCTTCGGCCAGAGGCGACCGGCAGATGTTGCCTGCGCACACCACGAGGATCCTCATGACTGAGACTCTGCCACAGGCGACCGTGCCACCGGCAGGGGCACCCCGCAGAGTTACCTTTCTACCCATGAGTGCGACCTGGGACCAGATAGTCGAGCGACTGCGCGAGCTCTCGGACCTCGCCAGTGCCATCAAGCTGCTTCACTGGGACCAGGCGACGATGATGCCGCCTGCGGGCGGGGCCGCTCGCGCCCGAGCGCAGGCCACCCTTCAGGCGACCGCCCACGCCCGCTTCGTCGATCCCGAGATGGGAGCACTCATCGCCAAGCTCTCCGAGGAGTCACTCTCCGA
Source organism: Actinomycetota bacterium (assembly GCA_030859735.1). Taxonomy (GTDB): domain Bacteria; phylum Actinomycetota; class CADDZG01; order CADDZG01; family WHSQ01; genus JACDAL01. Next base: position 2,695 of record JALZJN010000212.1, on the reverse strand, counting down.
AGAGCAAGAGGCGAACCTGCGACTGTTGCGGCGCGACTACGACAAGGCGGTCCGGGTTCCTCAGGAGCTGGTCAGAGAGCTGGCCGAGGTCTCGGGGCAGGCCTACCAAGCATGGACCGAGGCCCGCCCGGCCGCCGACTTCTCAATCCTGGAGCCTCGTTTGAGCCGCCTCGTCGAGCTCAAGAAACAAGAAGCCGAGGCGCTCGGTTACGACAACGAGCCCTACGACGCTCTCTTGGACCAGTACGAGCCGGGAATGACAACGGCCGAGGTCGAGGAGATGTTCAAAGGTCTGCTTGCCGGTCTCAAGCCCCTGGTCGATGAAGTGCTGGACAACGTCTCAGACCCTCCCGGCTGGCTCGGCGATCGCTACGATCCCGACAGACAGATGGCGTTCTGTCAGTGGCTCGTCGGACAGCTCAACTTTGACGTCTCGGAGGGCCGCCTCGACGTTTCCCCGCACCCGTTCACGATCCACATCGGCCCGGGCGACGTGCGCCAGACGACACGCCCCGATCCGCACAACCTCATGATGTCGGTGTACGCCGCGGTCCACGAGACGGGCCATGCTCTCTACGAGCAGGGACTGCCCCGAGAATGGGCCGATCTCCCGATCGGAGGCCCACCCTCCCTGGGCATACACGAGTCGCAGTCTCGTCTGTGGGAGAACCAGGTAGCACGCAGCCGTCCCTTCACCGACTTCTTGCTCCCCCAACTCAAAGAGCGCTTTCCAGAGCAGATCGGCATGGTTCTCCCTGAGGACTTCTATGGCGGAGTCAATCACCCTCGGAGGACCCTGATCAGAGTGACTGCCGACGAGCTCACCTACAACCTTCACGTGGGCTTTCGTTTCGAGCTCGAGCTGGCGCTCTTCAGAGACGAACTCTCTGTTTCCGATCTGCCCGCCGCCTGGGACGACAAGATGTCGAAACATCTAGGGCTCAGCCCCGACTCGGTCGCAGACGGCGTCCTCCAAGACATGCACTGGTCGATCGGCTCGTTCGGCTACTTCCCCACCTACACGCTGGGGACGATCTACTCGGCGGTGCTCTATGCACAGGCGACCGAACAGCTTCCGGGCCTCGAAGCCGAGCTGAGATCGGGAGTCACCGACCGCCTCTTGGAGTGGCTGAGAGAGAACGTACATGGAGCCGGATACATGCACGACGCCAAGGATCTGATCGAGCGAGTGGGAGGCGGTCCCATCACGGCTGAGCCGCTGCTCGACTATCTGCGCGCGAAGTACACCGGCCTCTACCCCAGCGCCTGACGGACCTCCGCCAGAGAGACTGAGCCCTCCCTTAGCAGGCGCAATTCGTCTATCAAGGAGACCACGCTCGAGGGAGCACCGTCGCAGCGGCCTCCTTCTACATAGGCACGGACCTCGTCCCCGAACTCCGCCCGGGCTTCCGCCAGGGTCGTTGCCGGCGGCTCGCCCGTGCGGTTTGCGCTCGTGACGGCCACCGGTCCCGAGCGAGCGAGTAGCTCGAGCGCTTTGCCGTGAGCGGGGACCCGGACCGCTACGGTGGCCCCATCGCCGCCCAGATCAGCACCGAAGGAAGGTTCGCGCTCGAGCACCAAAGTGAGGGGGCCCGGCCACATTCTTTCGGTGATCCGCAAGGCGGCCGCGGAGAAGATCGCCACTTGCTGGAGGTCTGCGACCGAGGACGCGAGCACGGGCAGAGGCTTGAACTGAGGTCGTCCCTTGAGTTCGAAGAGGACGGGGGCCGCGCCGCAGGCGGCGGCGAGGCCGTAGACCGTATCGGTGGGAATCACCACGAGACGGCCGGCCGCCAGCTCGTCCAGTGCCGGCTGTAAGGCGGTCACCGGTGCCGGCCCTCGGCCAGGCGCGGCCGTCCGGCGAGATCGCGGTAGACGCTGATTTCGTCGTAGCCGCCGCTCTTGAGCTCGTGCGTCACCGCCGGGCCCTGTCCGGCGCCGATCTCCAGCACGAGCCATCCTTCGCGCCTCAACCACTCCCGAGCATCCGCCGCCAGGTCCGCGATGATCTCGAGTCCGTCGGGCCCTGCAAACAACGCCTCGTGCGGTTCGTGGTCCCTCACCTCGGGAGGTAGGTCGCGCGTATCCCGTACGGACACATAGGGCGGGTTTGAAACGACGACGTCGATCTCGCCTTTCAGGTCATGTGAGAGGCCCTCCAGGAGATTGCCGCCAACGAGTTCGACGGCCAGGCTCAACCGTCTGCGATTGAGCCGCGCCCATCTCAGAGCGTGGTGCGACGCCTCGGTCGCGTAGACGCGGGCATCCTCTCGTTCTTGGGCGGCGGCCAGCGCAATCGCCCCCGAACCGGTTCCCACGTCGACGATCACGCCGCCGCTCGGGAGCCGGGCCAGGGCGCGCTCGACGAGGAGCTCCGTCTCGGGACGGGGGATGAAACAGCCGGGCCCCACCCGAAGCTCCAGTGCTCTGAAGCCCGAGATGCCCGTGAGGTACTGCAAAGGCTCCCCCGAGACCCGCCTGCGAGCAAGTGCCAACACCCGCCTGCAATGTTCCTCCGTGACGACGACCCCGCCGTTGACGGTCGAGGCAGATGCTCCCGTGACGGCCTCGATCAGCCACAGCGCCTCTCGTTCCGAGGCGGCGATCTCCGCCTCGCGCAACACAGCCGAGACCTGCTCTAACAACGCAAACGAAAGCGTCGGGGATCGCCCTACTCGGGTCCCTGGAGGCCGGA